>JAHIMF010000022.1 GCA_018896645.1 Patescibacteria group bacterium
GAAGCATAAAAGCATAAAAGCGCGAGAACATGAAAACACGAGAACATTAAAGCACTAGAGCACCAGAACATTAAAGCATTAAAACAAATTTGCTTTCTTGCTTTCTTGCTTTCTTGCTTTCATGTTTTAATGTTTTAATGAATCACCCATGATGCTGGATAATTTTATCAACCGACGCAGTAATCGCGTTAGTCTTTGGCTCTATATCATTGGGCTGGTTTTTGGCGTCTGGGGACTTTGGAATCATAATTCCGTAGCCATTCTTTTGGCTCTTATCCTGGCGGGCCTAAGCCACATTCTTTTAAAACGAGCTCAAAAAAAACAAGGCTTAAACAAATCAAACTATTCAAGCGGCACTCAAAAATCAAGAGGATCTCGACTGGCTGGCAATGGCGCCGAAGCCCTGGTCTCCAGGCCCAAGATTGCTGAACCTTTGTCTTCAACAGGAGAGGATTTATCCGCCCCGGTTGAAACCGGGGAGGCGGAGCCGGAGATTTATGATTTTGAAGAAGAACTAAAACGCGCTCCCGAGAAAATCAACATTAAGGTTAACCAATAAAAAACATGGAACTTATTATTGCCGCAGATTATGACGAGCTGAGTCTGCCTTCGCTCTAATAAATCAGAGCTTCGGCAGATAAACAGCAAAAAATTTATTAAAGTTTAAAAAAATTATGAAAGTAATTATCTGCGAAGATTATATGAAGATGAGCAAAAAGGCGGCCGAGGTTTTTACGGGCCAAATAAAGGAAAAACCTGATTCTGTCCTGGGTTTTGCAACCGGCTCAACGCCAGCTGGCCTGTATCAAGAACTAATCAAAGCTTGCGAGCGAGGAGAGGTGGATTTTAGCCAAATCACCTCTTTTAATTTAGATGAGTATTATAAAATAAGCCCTGACAACGAACAAAGTTATCATTATTTTATGCGAGAGCAGTTGTTTGATCATATTAATATTAAATCCAAGAATATCCATATGCCCTCAATAATGATGGGAGCAAGGGCTCCCATCCAGCCACAGGGTGGAGCTGGAGCCCTTGCTCCGACTCAAGCTCCAGTCCCGGACGGCGAAACAAAAGATATTAAACAATTTTGCACTGATTACGAGGAAGCGATTATCCAGGCCGGGGGTATTGATTTGCAAGTGCTCGGCATTGGTAAAAATGGCCACATTGCTTTTAATGAGCCGGGCAGTTCATCCAACTCGCGGACTCGATTAGTAGATTTAACCCAAGACACCATTAACGCTAACTCTCGTTTCTTTGACAAGATAGACGAAGTCCCGAAGCAAGCCATCACCATGGGCTTAGCCACGATTATGGAATGCAAAAAAATTATAATGCTCGCTAACGGTTCAAGCAAGGCCGAGGCAATGGTTAAAGCGCTGGAAGGATCGGTGACTGAAGAAGTGCCAGCCTCAATCTTACAAAAACATTCGGAGGTGATATTTATTATGGATAAAGAAGCAGGGGGATTGTTGTCGTAGTAACTTGTTGTAACTTATGGTAATTCAATGGTGTTACAACCGCATTACAATTGTATTACGCGAGGTTGAGCGAAGCGAAAACGAGCAAATTACTACGAGTTACAATGACCAAGAAAACTAACAAGCTGTTGACCAAACTGAATTTTTATTTTTAATTCATTTTTGTGCAGATAATTCTCTTTGAAGACAAGGAAATAAAAAACCTTTATCCGATTACCTTAACTCGGCCGGGTTTTGATATTACTTGCGGCGGAACCAATCTGTATAATTTGGCAAAAAAATATTTTAAAGCCAGTCCAATTTCTTTCATTGTCCGCGATTATATAAAACAAACAGCCGAACAAAAGTATGACAACCCCAAGTTAAGAGGCCAAGAATTTTTATTGATTAATGCCAGCCTAGAGCCAAGTATTGATAATGTGAGAGAGATTAAGAAGAAAACCATAAAGCCGGGAGTGGTATTAGAAAATGGAGATAGAGTTGTTGCGGCGCGTTTAGAAATTAAGAAAACAAGAAAACAAGTTTTGGAATTAGGGAAGGTTCAGAAAACAAAAGTGAAATTATTTGCCTATCCCTGGGATATCATTGTCTCTAATAAAAAAATACTGCCCGACAATATCCAATATCTAGCCCCAAAATTAAAAGAGGGTTTATATATCGGCAAAAATGTTGATGTCAGTAAAAACGTTGTCCTTGATACGGAAAATGGTCCGATTTATATTGGCGATAACACGAAAATCTTCCCTTTTGTTCGTATTGAAGGTCCAGTATACATTGGCAGCAACTGTAAAATTAAAACCTTTGCTGATATCAAAGATGGAACAACTATTGCCGACAACTGTAAAGTTGGCGGTGAAGTAGAAGCTTCTGTTATCGAATCATACTCCAACAAACAACATGCGGGGTTCTTAGGGCATGCTTATGTGGGATCGTGGGTTAATATCGGCGCGGGCACTGCAAATTCTGATTTGAAAAATACTTATGGCACTATCAAAATGGAAATTGATGGTCAAAAAATTGATACGGGCTTACAGTTCTTGGGTTGTGTTATCGGGGACCATTCCAAAACCGGCATTAACACTTCTATTCTCACTGGTAAGACAATGGACGTGAATTGCAATGTCATTGGCCTGGTGGCCGACAATATGCCGTCGTTCACAAATCTAACGCCAAAAGGGGCAACAGAATATTATTTAGAACAAGCGATAAAAGTTCAAAAAAGAATGTTTGAGCGGAGGGATATTCAACAAACTGCTGCTGACAAAAAATTGTTGGCTGATGTATTCAAAACGACAGCTCGGGAGAGAAAAGTTATGAAGGTTAAAAAAGGAGACGTGAAAGTGTAGCGGAGCAATTACATTTTTATTGATAGAAGGCGGGCAAACGTCTGCCCGCCTTCAGGAAGAAATTATTTTGTGTTGTTGTTTGTAAAGTTTAACCGTATTAGCCAACAACATAGCCACCGTAACCGGCCCGACTCCGCCAGGCACTGGCGAAATCCACTTAGCTTTTTTGCCGCAGGAAGTAAAATCAACATCGCCCCAAACTGCTCGCTTCAGCCGCGAGCCAATATTTTTAATAAAATTGCAGCCAACATCAATAATAATAACTTCTTTTTTAATCATATTGGCTTTTAAAAATTTTGGTTTGCCAATGGCAATAATGATAACGTCAGCCTCCTTGGTCTTTTCGGAAAAATTTTTGTCTTGAGGCGATACCCACTCACATGTTTTGACCCGTCTGCCTTTAACAAACAGATGATTAAACGGCTCGGCAAAAATTTGACTATTGGAAACTATCAAAACATTTTTATCGCTTATATCCTCCCTTGTCGCCCGAATCAATTTAATAATCCCCTCGCATAATCCCGGTATAATATAAGGCCGGCCATTTTTTAAAAGTTTGATATTTTCGGGGTGAAAACCATCAGCATCTTTTCGGGGGTCTAAAGCCTTGATAATTTTATCTTCGTCCAAATGCTTGGGCAAGGGAAGCTGAACAATAATGCCATTTATTTCTTTGTCTTGATTTAAAAAATCCAGACACTCTAAAACTTGCTTTTCCAAAGCATCCTTGGGCAGCTCGTATAAATAAAACTCAATACCGCATTTTAAGCAGGCTTTTTGTTTAAGCTTAACGTAAACTTTTGAGGCCTTGCTATCGCCGACCAAAATAACTGCCAGTGATGGAGTTAATTTTTTTTTCACAATCTCTTGACGAATTTCATGAAAAATTTTGTCGGCTAAAAACCGACCGTTAATAATTTGTGAATTAAATTTAGGCATTGTCTGTAATTTAACCTCTTTTCAATTCTACTATTTTTTAAAAATATTGTCCAAGGTTTTATGATTGCGCTTTTCTTCCCTGTAGTATTGAACAGAGCAAAAAGGCCTTAAATCGGACTTTTCAACATAGCCAAAAGCGAAGAGACCTGCTATAATAAATAAAAGCGGGTTTTTTAGTTTTAAAATTTGAAGCAAGATGGCAAAAGTAGAAAAATTAGGCGTGATATTGCGGCCGACAAAGCGCGCTTTTGAAAGCAGGTGCGTTTTGAATCCGGCAACCTATCGGGAAGGTAACTATGTCCATTTATTTTATCGGGCAGTTAACAATAAACATCAGTCTGCTATCGGTTATGCCAAGCTCGAGGGTCCGCTTAAGGTGATAGAGCGCAAAGAAACGCCGATTATCAAAAGAGAGTTTGAATATGAATCAACAGGCGTGGAAGACCCCAGGATTGTAAAATTGGGAAAAACTTTTTATATGACTTACGTTGCCCATGACGGTAAAAACGCTATCACAGCGCTTGCCACCAGCAAAGATCTATCAAACTTTGAAAAAAAAGGAATTATTACGCCAAGAATTTCTTATGACAAGGCCGAGGATTTATTTCGGACATCAAAATTAAAAGATAAATATTTCTTTTTCGAGGCTTATTATAAGGACAGAATGGCTTATGATGTTTTGCTCTGGGATAAAGATGTTTTTTTGTTCCCCCAAAAAATAAAAAGCAAATATGCTTTGATTAATCGGATTCTCCCTGACATCCAGATAGTTTATTTTAAGGAATTTAAGGAATTAGCCAGCGATTTGTTCTGGCGGAAATATTTGAGGCAACTTTCTAAATATGTGGTTTTGGAGAACAGGCACTGGTACGAATCAAGGAATATCGGCGGCGGCTGCCCGCCGATTAAGACCAGGGCTGGCTGGCTTTTGATTTATCACGCGGTTGAAGAGCTAAATAAAATCAAAAGATACCACGCGGGAGCGGCTTTGCTTGATTTTAAAAATCCGCAGAAAGTGATTGGCCGCTTGCGCGATCCGCTTTTTTCTCCGGAAGAATCTTGGGAGAGGCAAGGAGAGACAAGCAATGTAGTTTTTCCAACCGGCACTGCTATTTTTGGCAACGACCTTTATATATATTACGGAGCCGCTGATATAAGAATTGCTGTGGCAAGGGTCAATCTTAAGGAACTGCTTAAAGAATTAATCCATGCAAAAGAAGAATCATAAAAAATTCAAACTATTCGCCTCGGATCTTCTTAAGAGCGAGGGGCGGCAATTAAAGAAACAAGAAGCGGCTGGCAAGAGTTCCACAGTTTTATATTTGGCTACTTATCCCCCGAGAGAATGCGGCATTGCCACTTTTACCCGCGACTTAACTAGCGCTATGGACAGGAAATTCAGTCCGGCGCTCGAGGCAAAGATTTTGGCTATTAACGATAATGGCTCAAGCATTTATAATTACAGCAAAAAAGTCCAGTTTCAAATTAAC
>JAHIMF010000023.1 GCA_018896645.1 Patescibacteria group bacterium
CCGCGATATGCGGGACGAAATCAGAA
Source organism: Patescibacteria group bacterium (assembly GCA_018896645.1). NCBI lineage: Bacteria > Patescibacteria group bacterium. Next base: position 27 of record JAHIMF010000023.1, read on the forward strand.
ATCCGATATACGGGCTATTAACCCTCGCTTTCACTATGGCTCCACTCCAAACGGAGATTAGCCAAGCCGCATAGAACAAACTCGTTGGCTCATTCTTCAATAGGCACGCTGTCACCCCGGTAAACCGGGGCTCCAGCTCCTTGTAAGTATATGGTTTCAGGTACTATTTCACCTCCCTCACCGGGATGCTTTTCACCTTTCCCTCACGGTACTTGTTCGCTATCGATCTTAAGAAGTATTTAGTCTTAGGTCATAGTCGACCTGGATTCCCGCGGGATTTCTCGTGTCCCGCGGTACTTAAGATATGTTGCAGTAAAGCTATAACCCCTTTCACTTACAGGGCTATCACCTGCTCTGGCGGAGCTTTCCAGCTCGCTTCAATTAGGGAAAGTTATAATTTGTATCTTTACCTTTCTTTGTCTAGGAAGAAAACGCAACTATCTTGCAACTCCAATAAAACATATGGTCCTAGAACCTTCTAATCCAGATAGCAAAAAGCTAACTGAATCGCAGTTTTACGGGTTTAGACTCCTCCCCTTTCGCTCGCCACTACTCAGGGAATAAATATTTTTCTCTTTTCCTCCGGCTACTAAGATGTTTCAGTTCGCCGGGTTGTCCACTCACTGTCCTATGTGTTCAGACAGCGGTCGTCCCGACTTCATCGGGACGGGTTTCCCCATTCGGAAATCCTCGGGTCAAAGGTTGCTTGCCACCTCGCCGAGGCTTATCGCAGGCTGCTGCGTCCTTCATCGTCTTCTTAAGTCAGGGCATCCACCATATACTCTTAATGAGATTTTCCCACACTTTTGATTTCAAAAGTGTTTTATCTTATTTCGCCAATTGCAAAAGCAAAATAAGATTTTATTTAATTTGATTTATTTAATTGTTAAAGTTCAGATTGGAAAGCAACATTTTGAAACATATTCTAAACTTTTTTATGCTCCCAAATTCTGATTCCCAATTTATACAACCAAAAAACCGCCTTTAAGCGGTTTCGCAACACTTAAAAATAGCTAGTGCGTCAACCGCTTATAAATTTATTAATAATTATTATTTTACTCATAAAATATTTAACTTTTTAACCGCTTATATATTATACAGCACTTAAAAATAATGTCAAGATGACATTTTTTGTTTAATATTACGAGACATCTAAAATAAAAAAATTATTTTTTAACTTTCTCCAATAACTCGGGATTTTCCATCTGGGCCTGCGCGACCTCCTTGTTAATCATCTCATTGTCATATAATCTTTTTAAATCCTGGTCCATGCTAACCATTCCTTCCTTAATGCTTGTTTCAATTACGGTTCTAATCTGGGCTATTTTATTTTCCCGGATTAAATTAGCGACCGCCGATGTGTTAAGCAATATTTCGCGGGCGGCTATGCGTCCGCCTTTTATTTTAGGCAATAAGCGCTGGGATATCACGCTGGCTAAAACCATAGACAGTTGCAAACGAACTTGATTCTGCTGATGCGACGGGAATATGTCAATAATGCGGTCAACGGTTTGGGCCGCGCTGTAAGTATGCAAAGTCGCTAAAACCAAATGCCCGGTCTCGGCTAAAGTTATGGTCGTGGCAACGGTTTCCAAATCGCGCATTTCCCCGACCATAACCACGTCAGGGTCCTGCCTTAAAACATGTTTTAAGCCGTTAGCAAATGTTTGAATATCACTTCCTAATTGGCGCTGTATAATAACGCTCTTCTTCGGTTTAAATAAATATTCAATCGGATCTTCAAGAGTGATGATGTGGCAGCAGCGATTATTGTTAATATAATTAACCATAGCGGCAAGAGTCGTTGACTTGCCGCAGCCGGTAGGCCCCGTGATAAGGATAAGCCCTTGCTTAAGGCCTAACAATTGATAAACTATTTCAGGCATTCCGATATCTTCTAACGTAGGCATTTTATCGTTAATGACCCTTGCGACTAAGCCGATATTATTTTTTTCATAAAGCAAATTAACTCTGAATCTTGACTTATCTTCTAATTCATAGCTAATATCAAGCTCTCTCTCGGAAATAAATCTTTGTTTTTGATCCTCTGTTAATATTGAAAAAATCATTTGCTCCATCGCTTTTTGCGCTATCGGTTTTTCGCTCTCTATATAAACCAATTCGCCGTCAATGCGCAGCACCGGAGGCAGCCCCACGACTAAATGGAGGTCTGAAGCTTCTTTTTTGACTGCGGCGCTAAAAAGTTCTTTAATATTCATATTTTTGGAAATTATATAATTTATATAAAACAAATTACCAATTTTTTTTCTTCAAACCCTTGCTTGCCGCGTCAACTTGCGCCTCCTGTTTGGAAGAGCCCTTGCCCCGGGCAACCAATTCTTCGCCCAAAAATAAGCCGATTTCAAAAATCTTATCGTGGTCGGGGCCGCTCTCGGATAAAACTTTATAATGAGGCGTGGTGCCGAATATCTCCTGCGCCTTTTCCTGAAACTTTGATTTCGGATCAATATAAAGCTGATGGGATAAAATATAATCAAACTTAGACAATATTTCATTCTTAATGAACTTTTTGGCGGAGCGCGTGCCCTGATCCAAATAAATCGCGCCTATCAGGGCCTCAACCGCGTTGGCTAAAATATATTGGCGCGCTTTTGAATTTTTATCCTTTGCCTCCCCCTTTGATAAATAAATATAATCTTCCAATCCTAATTCGTTCGCCACCTCGGCCAGCATCTTAGAGTTAACCAAACTCGCTCTCCAGTTTGTCAAATCGCCTTCCTGGGTGTCGGGAAAATGATAAAATAAATATTCGGTAACAATTATTTCCAAAACAGCGTCGCCCAAGAATTCCAAACGTTCATTGTGGCCAAGTTTAAAATTAGGATGTTCATTCAAATAAGAGCGATGCACCACGGCTTTAACGAGCAAATCTTGATTTTTAAATTTAACGCCAAGCCGCTTTTCAAACTTAGAAAAATCTCTCATCGTGATAAACAGTAAACAGTAAACAGTAAACAGAACAAATTCTACTCACTCTCCACGGTTTACTATGATTATAAATTATGAATCAGGAATCAGGAATTAGGGCTTGATTTTAATATACTAAATATATTTTTTGCATATTCCATAATTCCTAATTCATTATTCATTCCTACTTTTTCTCCATATCCTTATAAATCGCCCCCAAAACCCCGTTGACAAACTTGCCCGACGACTCCCCGCCAAAAGTCTTGGCGATTTCAATGGCTTCGTTAATGGCGACTTTAGCCGGTATGTCTTTGCTAAAAACCAATTCATAAACGCCGATGCGCAAAATATTGCGGTCAACTACGGTAATTTGCTCCAACGGCCATTCCGTGGCGTATTTGGTGATGTACTTGTCAATTTCAGGCAAATTTTTAATCACCTCTTTAATTATTTTTTCAACAAAGCCGTGGTCGTTAAATATGGGAGCGAATTGGATGAAATTCCGATTGATAATATCCGTTAAATCATTTTCCTGTTTGCCGTTAAAATCCCAACAAAACAAAGTTTGCATCGCGATCGTTCGAGCCAAGTGTCTATTGGACATACAAAAAAGTTAAAAGTTAAAAGTTAAAAGTTAAAAGTGATTTCTATGCCACAATCAAACTTTAAATTTAACTTTTTTATTTCTTCTCTTTTTTAATTTTGCTTTTAATCTTTAAAACTTCACGGCCGTTATAAAAACCGCAAAAGCCGCAGGCGCGATGGGGCAAAAGCGCTTTGCCGCACTTGGGGCATTTGTTTAAAGTTTTCGGCTTTAAAGCGTGATGGGATCTTCTTTGGCCAACCGAACTTTTAGTTCGTCTCTTTTTTGGTACGGACATATTTTGATTTTAGATTTAAAATTTATGATTTAACTGATTTTAGTATAGCTTAAATATTATCATTCAGTCAAGATAAAAACTTTCTTACTTATACCTTAGCGCTTCCAGAGGATTAAGCCGGGCCGCTCTTTTTGAAGGATAAACGCCGGTCAAAAAACCGATTACTGTTGAAAAAACCACGATAACAACCATAAACCAAAGCGGACGATAAAACAAATCAAAGGCCTGGCCGCCAAAATTTTTAGCCAGCGCGTTAATGCCAAGATTGGCGATCTCGCCGCCCAAATAACCGACAATAATTCCGCCGATGCCGCCTAAAAAACCCATTATAATCGACTCAAATAAAAATAACCGCTTAATATCCTTTTTGGTCAAACCGATTGAGCGCATAATGCCGATTTCATTGATTCTCTCAAGCAGCGCGATGGTCATGGTGTTAAACATGCCGATTGCCGAAACAACCAAGGCGACTAAGCCGAATAAGGATAAAATTATTTGTATTATTTTAAAAATCTTATTGGCTTGCTCAATGGTGTCCGATAAAGAAGAAACTAAAAATCCCGAATTAATAATCTCATTTCTGATATTTTCCATATATTCATTTTGCGAAACTTTAACTTTCAGCAAATCATACTTGCCAATCGCCAGATCGCTGATTGTCCGGTTGGGAATGTAGATATAGCTTGTGTCTTCATCTTCAACCACTCCTTTGATTGTGTATTTTTCTTCGCGCTCAACAACTTCCACTTCTTCAAATCCTTCTTCCGATATCTTGGTTAAAAACAGCGACAGCGCGATTTTCTTGCCGATAATTTCATTGGGAGCCAAGTTGAACAGCTGGGCCCCGGCTGAAGAAATAACCGCTTCGCAGCCATTTTCTTTATCAAAAACTTCGCCGTATTGGGGAGTAACGCCGCTTAAGCGAAAAAAAGAAGGATCAACGGCGTAAACCAAGCTGTCTCCGGTAAAATTATTCAATGACATCTGCGCCGACAAGTTCGCCACCGGACTGATTTCAACCACTTCTTTGATTTGGGAAATTTTATTTACGCTTTCTTGGTCCAAGCTTATCAAACCCGATGTTCCGGGGCTGACATCCAGGCTCAATAATGAATCGGCCGTGGTAATCCGGTTTAAAATGACATTCTGCAAGCCATAGCCCAGGGATACCAAAAACAACACCGTGCCGATGCCGACGCTTACTCCCAGGATAGTCAAAAAGGTCCTCATCGGCCTGGTTTTAAACATTCTGGTTGATAATGATAATGTGTCTGTAACGCGCATAAATTATTTATATTTGCCTAATATTAATAATTCCAGCCTTTTAGCCAGTTTTCTCGCGCTCCTCTTGTCCAATCCAACCCCGCCTTTGGCAATAGGCATATCCAATGTTTTTTGGAATATTTCACGATCAATTTTATTTTCAATTCTATTTCTGATAGCGGAATTCATCGTGTTCAAAGAATTTTGATCAGCCAGACTGATGTTAAAAGTGTCAAGCAGATAGCGCCTCAGCTGGCTTGCCTCGTCGTTTTCAGTAATCTGCTTCAATCTTATTTTTTCTTCTTCGGCTTCCAATAATTTTATTTCTTTTATTATGCTTTTTATTTTATCGGCCAATTTAATCGCGGTATTTTTATTCATACCCAAACCGCCTTTATTGATATCGGCGTCAAAAAATTTCGCTATTAAGCCGCTGTCGCTGATTCCTCTAATCAGCAATTCTTCGGTTTTTTTCTCAATTTGTCCAATCTCTTCCGCTGTCATATCAATCAAGGCCTCGGACACGATTTGTTTGGCTTTAAAAGGAATGAGCAAATTGCCTAATTGATTTGAGCTGATGTTTGAGTACGTCCTCGCCAGCAATTCCAATTCTTTGGAAAGCGTAACTTGCTCCTCTTTATTTTTATTAAGCTCTTGGTTAATCGGCTGGTTTGCTTTCGTATCAATAATTATTCCATCTTTCATATAAAAAACCCTATGGGCGTAATTCAAGTGCGCCGGATTATGAGTAACAAGAACAACGGTTTTTTTATGTTTCTCATTATAATTTTTTAACAAATTTAACACGTCTTCGGATGATTTTGAATCCAAATTGCCCACCGGCTCGTCAGCCAATAATATGTCCGGATCATTGATTAAAGCTCTGCAGATCGCCACTCTTTGCTGCTGCCCGCCTGATAAATCGGCCGGCGGTTTGTCCGCCTGCTCTTTGACGCCGAAATGTTCCAGCAATTTCATCGCTTTTCCCGCTCTTTCCGCGCTATCAGCGCCTATCGCGATCTGGGGTAAAATAACATTTTTAAAAACAGACAATGAAGAAATCAAATAATAGGCCTGAAAAATCATGCCAATTTTCATTTGGTGGATCGATTCTATTTCTTTATCGGAAAGATTTGACAAATTTTTATCGTCCACGTAAATATCGCCTTGGATGTTCGTTTCCAATCCCGCGATAGAATAAAGCAAAGTTGACTTCCCGCAACCCGAGGGGCCGAAAAATATGACAAACTCGCCCGGATATATTTCCAAATTTATATTTTTCAACGCGTAAAACTCATTGCTTTTGCCCAAGCCGTATACCACATTCAATTTTTTAATATTTATTATCGGCTTTACCGGCATAAAAAATATTATATTATTAAATAAATTTTAACGGCTTAACTTGCTTACCCAGCCGAAAGTTTGTTCCATATTCTTCATAATGATTTGGAAAACCGTCTCTTTCTGCCTGGGAATCAAAATGGTGTAGACTTTGGAAAGCGCCACGTTGCCGCCGGAATCAATGCTTTCCGCCTTGAACCTATAAACCGAACCTGGCTCAAATTTGGTGATTACCGCCACATGTTTTTTCGTGTAATTGCTGTCCAATTGTATTGATTCAGTTAATTCATCCTGCGAACCGATTCCTTTTTGGTAATAAACGCGGGTGGTGGCCGGCTCGTTGGTCAGCCAGGAAATAATGGTTTGCACTTTCACTTCCTTACCGGGAGAAATGGCCGAATTGGTCTGCACCTGATAAATAAGCGGGGGCAAATCATCTTCGCTGGTAAAGAAAGTCGGTATTAATTTGTTGATTGTGTTGCCTGAAATATCATTGCTTGACAGCTCTATTTCATAACCGACTCCGGCTTCAAAATCATCAACGGCAATCTCGTGGATGGTGGTAAAAGCCGAATCGGTTTCTGTTCTGGCTTCATCCACGGCTAAAACATTATTCCTGTAAGGAATGTACTTAATTTTGGAATTTGATTCAACGGTGGTAACCCATTGGAAAATCGCTTCTTGGCCGGATACTTTTTTAACGGTATAATTTTGGATTTCCAAAATCTCTTTTTCCGTGGTAAAGGTAAAATCTTTTGATTTGGAAACAGGCCCGACTGTCGGCTTGTTTCTTAGTTGGTAATGATAAACGGTTTCCGGCTCAAGGTTATAGATTGTCACTAAATGATTTTTTGTTTTAGCGTCAACATTGCCGGTAACCTGAATATAGGGATTTTCTTTGGCCGGATCATACTGGCCGGCTGAAGCAATGGCAACGAGGGAATTCGCTTCTTTATCCGTCTGCCAGGCAATGGTTGCCGATTTGGGAGCAACCGTGATTTTCGGCTCGCCGCTCATCACCGGCGCCGGAATGATATTGGCCAGTTTGTCAATGGAATCCTGTTGGAATGACAAAATCCGCTCCAGGCTGGCTATGGAAACTTGCGAAGCGGCGCGGTTAAAAATGTCCATGGCCTTTTCCGCGATTTGCTTTAAAATATTTTCTTTTTCCGCCAGCGCTTTTTCTTTTTCTTGGTTCGTCTGCGTTAATTCCTGCAGCCTTGCTTCTTGGTTAGTCAACTCATTAATAAACAGCGCGGTAATAAACGTTTTGTCTTCGGACACGCCGACATTGCCTGAGGAATCGGCCGAGGTGGCGCGGAAATGATAAATAGCCGAAGAATTAAGCCACTTAAGGGTTATTCTATGAGACTTGGTATTATCGCGTTTTCCATAGGAAGAGTTATTATAATTTAAGTCCGCGCCGTATTCCACAAAGCTGTCGCTGTTTTCATCAGTGTTCCATGTGATTACGGCGTAATCGCTGCCGGTTGATTCTACGTTAACCTTTGAAATAGCGGGCGTAGTTTTATCCACTATAATTTCTTCTCCTTCTCTATTTACAAATTTTTCCACTATTTTTTCCACTATTTTCTCAATCATAAGTATGCCGCCTCCCGTTGTCGGAGTAGCGGAATCCTCACCCTCCGCGTAAGCCGTCGCTTCTCTGGCGACTACCGCTGATTCTTGCGACAGGGTTTCCAGAGTGGCAAAGCTGTATTCCGCGCTGGTGGCGGTATTGGAATTGGCATCCGCGGAAACGACATGGTAATAATAGGTTGTGTTTTGCGTCAAGCCGGTTAAAATAACGGCATGGCTGCGGTCCAGAGCGGTTGTGCTGGAACTGGTCGTGTAAGTTCCGCTGGTCGTGCCGTATTCCACTTTGCTAGTAGCGGCTTCATTGGTCGTCCAGTTTATGACGGCTTTAATATCCATAATCGGATTGGCGTTGGCATTGCTTATGGTCGGAGCGGTTACGTCGTCGCTGTCGGTGGTGTTTAAAGTATAGCCGGCTCCGGTATTGTCGTCCGTTCTCAGGTTGTAGTTGCTGTCCCAGCTTTTGAGACGGAAATAATAAGTTGTGCCCTTAGTTAAGCTGGACAAAGTAATTGATTGGTTGATATTCAAATTGGTATTGCTTGTTGAGCTGGCGTAGCTTGTATCCAGGCCGTATTCAACTGTGGAGGTAGCCAATTCGCTGGTCGTCCAGACGATCCTGGCCGAGGTGTCGGAAAGCACTGTTGCGTCCGTCGCTTCGGTGAAAGTGATTGTCGGAGCGGTCGTGTCCGAAGTGGTGGTGAAAGAATAATATTCGCCCGCGTTATTGTCTATGGAATCTCCTGATTTAATATAATAATAATAAATCGTGTTGGCGCTTAAGCCGCTTAGAGTTACCGAATGGGAAGTTACCGAAGAAGCGCTGCCCGTTTCGGTGGTGTAGGAAAAAGCGGTGGTGGTGGCGTAAACGATGTAGGAATTTGCGGCGATGTCGGTCGTCCAGGAAATTACCGCCGAGCTGTTTTTAATATCCGAGGTGGAAGTGGCCGAGATGATCGGGCCCGAGGGAGTGGTCAACATATAGCCATTAACGCCGTATGTGCTGGTGGCGATGTTGGAGTTGACATCGGTTGATCTGACTTGAAAATAATAATCGGTAGCCGGAGTCAGGCCGGTTAAAGTAATGCTGTGTTGCCCCACGCCAGCGGCGGTGTTGAGCATTGAAGTTGAACCCTTGTACGGAGCGCCGGTAAAATCGCCTCCGGTTGAAGTGATATAATCCACTCGGGAATCGGAGAGTTCGTCGGTGTCCCAGGTGATGGTGGCCTGCGTGGAATAGACGCTGGAAGTAGCCACGTTGGAAATTGCCGGGGCGGTCGTTTCGATGCCGCCGCCGCCTTCGCCTGCGTCTTGAACGCCGTTGGCCTTGCCGCTGACCGCCGAGGACAAATAGGAAACGTTGCTACTGTTGTCTTTGACGGCAACTTTGTAGTAATAAAGCGTGTCAAAACTAGCCGAGGAATCTCCGTAATAATTAGTAGCTCTGTCGGCAACCGCGGCAAGCAAGCTATAGTTAATTCCATCGGTTGAGCGGTAAACCTCGTATTGGCTGAAGCCCGGAGCCGGGTCAGCCGCCACTTTCCAGGCGACAAAAAGGCGGTATTCAGTCAATCTTTCCTGAACATTGGAAGTGTCCTGCACCATCATCGCGGTTGGCGTTTCCGGAGTTGTAGCCGAAACTATGCTGGAAGTGTTGCCGTAGGCGTCTTTAAACTGGACGTATACCGTATCAGGATCGGTCGCCAAAGAAATGGTTGATGCTGAATTATAAGCCTGCCAGCTGGCGCCGCTCAAATCGCTGTTCAAAGAAATTTTCATTTGCAGGCTACTGTCGTCGGAAGCGGATAATGCCAACGCGGCCAGCGTGGTGCTGGCAGCCACGGCTATGCTGGCGGAAGCCGGATCTGTCGTATCTAACGTAAAGGCGGTCGTGGTTGAGCTGGCTGTATTGTTGGCCAAATCCACGTCATCAACTGTCACTTTGATTTTGGCTGTAGTTGAATATTGCCCGTCAATTTGAGTTTTAGCTGTCCATGTTAAATTATGGGTGGTATAACTCACTTCTGCTACTGTTTTTGTGGTAGTGGCGTTAGCAGACAACCCGGATGTAATAGCTGTCCATGTGCCGCCATTATTAAGCGAATATTCAAATGAGGGAGTAACGCAATTAACGCAAGAACCAGTTGTAGTATCAATATCCCTGACTGAATAGCTAATATTAACTAACCCCGCGCTATCTTGAGACGCTGTTGGAGCGGCTTCAAAATCAGGCGGCGCGTTAACGACATAAGTTAAGGCAATATCGGAAAGCGTCGGGGTGTTTGCTCCCGTTGATGTTAATTCCACTTTGTACTGTATCCATTGGTCGCCCGCGCCGTCTTTCATTCCTGTAGGTATCGTAGACGCCGTGCAAGTTACTGTTGTAGTATTTTTGCTACAAACGGAAGTGATATAGCCGGCGGCCGTGGTTGAAGCTATTTCTGTCCAGTCCGTAGTTGCTATCAAAGCGGAACTGGAGCTAGCGCGCAAAGAAATTGTTATGCCCGTGCCTGTTGGAAGAGTGGTGTCTTCGTTCCAAATTACTCCCGCAACTACATTTGAAGAGCTTTCTGTGTTGTAGGCGGAGGAGGTTACGGTTTGGGAAGAAAAAGGATAATAATTGTAACCTATGGTAATATCTGTCAAAGACGGGGTAACGGATGTGTCTGAAGTGGTAAAACTCACCTTGTAACGCAGATAACGGTTGTTGTTCAAAGAGGATGGAATATCTCCCCCTGCTCCTGTAACATTCTCCAAATCAACATAATTCCAGGTTGCGTTATCGTTGTTAGCGGCTACCTGAATAGTCATAGTAGTATTGGCTGGCTGGCTTGTCGGGTTCCAGGAGAGACTCTTCTCAAAATCCCCTGCAGCGCCTACGTCTATGGTCGCGGATTCAAAAGTGCCGGAGGAAAAATATGGATAAGCTGGCAAAATACTTTTTGTTACAGTACCAGAAGAGCCTACTACTCCGTCTTGCGCTAGACACCCATCTCCTCCAGCTCCACCAGAAACGGTAAGTGTGCCAATAATCAAACCGTCATTATCTTGAAGATTTAAAACACCGCCACCTCCGCCATTACCGCCAGTTCCCGAGGAACATGTCGGAGCATTACCACCTTTTTCTCCATAAGATTGGATTAAACCGTTGTTTGTAATATTATTTAACGCTTTAATAGTGATACGGCCACCGCCACCGCCACCGCCACCGCCCGGATAGGAAACATTCGTTCCAGCCCCTCCATTTGCCGTAATGGAACCATTATTAACAATATCATTATAAAATGTTTGAATATTAATTCTGCCTCCACTACCACCACCGCCGCCTGACGACATACCATTCGTAATAGTTTGATTAGAGCCACCGTTGGCCTGAATAACGCCTGTTGAATTAATGGTTATTATACCAACACTTTTTATGATAATACTTCCCCCGCCAGCGCCCCCGCCATTGCCAGCATAGTAATTGTTATACCCACCACCTCCGCCACCTGAGCCACCTGAATTTTCTGTATCATAAGTCACCCCGCCAGCGCCACAATTATAATCTGAAAGGCAACCGCCCCTACCGCCAGCGCCACCGAAACCAGCACCTCCGCTGGCTTTGTCAAACCCTCCGGCTACTCCCCCGCCAGCGCCCCCGCCTGAGGTATCGCTATTACCGCCGTTTGAGCCACCTGCTATACCAATACCCCCAGTAGCACCACTACCATTTCCACCGTTAGCTGAAACGGTCCCGCTCACCGTTACTGCGCCTGTTGCTAAGAGAGTAATATAATTTGTCCCAGTAAAAGTTAGAGTTGTACCTGAAGGAATATTAATTGTTGTAAAATTAAAAGTACTTTTTGTAGTAGTATTAATGGTGCACGTTGAACCTGCCCAACTCATTCCCGTGCCATTGCAACCCCCGGCGCCACTGCCTAATGATAAATCAAGCGTCCCGTCAACGCCAGTACCAGCAATGACGACATAACCTAACCGCACGCTTCCTTCTGTTCCGGTTCCGGATACAGCAGTTGACGCAAAAGTCCCCGCGTTAAAATCCGTATCCGTAGTCTGCGTCATAGAACCTGACGCAACCGAAAGCTTAACTTCTCCAGCCGTGGCAGTGTCAATTTCCGCGTCTTTGGCCGAATATTTTGTCCAGCCGGACTGATTATTTGTGTGGTCTGGATAAACTCCTCCATCCAATCCGCCGGACCAGCTTGTTTGATTCCAGGTATATGTCGCGGCCCTGGCAGCCGGCTGGTTATTTAAAAATATTGTCGCGCTGATCAGAGTAATTAATAAAATAACGGCTGTAACGTGCTGCCAGTGTTTTTTAAAGGGCCATAATAGCTTCTGCTTGATTTTAATCAAGTCAATCCTCAGGGCATAGCCGAAATAGAGCGGCAGAATAAGGCGCGGCTTGGCTCTTTCTTTTCTTTTATCGGTTTTATTTTTTGTTTCTATAATTTTAATTGTTGATTTGCAACATTTTACAGCGCTTTTTGCCTGCTTAGCCAGCCGGCGCGCTTGTTTTGCGGAAAATAAAAACATGGCGGCAAAATACTGTCTCCCGTTATTGAACAAGGTTTTATATTTAATTTTAGTTAAGAAAATCTTTAAGAAGATCTTCTTGTTGGAATAACCGGCTTTTTTTCTTTTTTTCATGGGGATTTACCAAAAATACAAAAAAATAATAAGCGATAAAAACTTATTAACACATGATATAAAATCCATGCTGATATTATAACACATTTTTAGTGATTATTAAAAATATGTACGATTGCATAGTCAAGGTTACCTTTTCAAGAGGTATTATGTATAAAGAATTAAATAAAGAACCGGCGATTTTTTGCGCCGGCGTCAGCCGGTTCATGCCATAACCGCCATGGCGGCGCTGCTCATTGTAATATACCAGCCATTGCTGTAATTTGTAATCAATCAAGTTGATATCATCATAGAAACCGCAGTATTTCCAGAAAAACTCATTTTTAACAGTGCGGTGGAATCGTTCAATCTTGCCGTTTTGCTTTGGCTGATGCGCCTCATTAACAATA
>JAHIMF010000024.1 GCA_018896645.1 Patescibacteria group bacterium
GCATTTTTATTTAAAAATCCAGCCGAGAGAATCTATTTTTGCGGGGTTGGAATTGGGCAGCGGGATGGTGATTAATTCCATTGAGCCGGAGGTGGCGGCGAAGTTTTATCGGGGGAAATAAATTTAATAATTAATAATATAAATCTATGACCACTTACATTTTCAAAGTTAAATTAAAATATGATAAAAGAACTTATCGCGAAATTGAAATCTTGGAGAATCAAACACTAGACGATTTACATTGGGCAATTTTTAGAGCTTTTGATTTTGAAGAGATGCATTTGTATTCTTTTTTTATGAATAACAAAGCATGGAGCGGAGTCGAATTTGAATATTGTGCTCCGCAAGCTGATGGCCGTTCGGCTAAAAAAGTAAAAATAAACTCCCTTAATTTAGAACTCAAACAAAAATTTCTTTACTTATTTGATTATGGCGATAGCTGGGAATTCGAAATGGAATTTGTCGGCAATGGTCAGGCTCAAAACAAGGTAAAATATCCTATAGTTGTTAAAAAGGCTGGTGATTCACCAGAGCAATATCCTGATTATGACGAAGAAGATGAATAAAACTTTTACCTCCAAAATTGAACTCAATCCCCAGTTTAAACGCGCTTTGGATTTAATTGAAAAGACCAAACGCAATGTTTTTGTTACTGGTAAGGCCGGCACTGGCAAATCAACTTTGTTACAGCTTTTTCGCGCTAAAACTAAAAAGAAGTTAGTGGTGCTGGCTCCGACCGGGGTGGCTGCGCTTAATGTGCAAGGTCAGACCATTCATTCGTTTTTTGGTTTTAAACCGGATATTACTCCGTTCAACATCAAGCAGGTTCGGGTCACGCCGCGTAAAAAGAAGTTATTAAAGAAATTGGAAACCATTATAATTGACGAGGTTTCCATGGTACGTGCTGATTTACTGGATTGCGTTGATGGCTTTCTTCGTCTTTACGGTCCGAAAAAGAACCAGCCTTTTGGCGGCGCGCAGATGATTTTTATCGGTGATTTGTATCAATTGCCGCCGGTTGTCACTAGTCAGGAGAAATCTCTTTTTACTCCGATCCCGAGTTCAACTAATAATTCTAAAATTTCAAAAAATTCTTTTGCAGGGGCTATAGCTAATGTTTACGGGAGTCCTTATTTTTTTGATGCTAAATCTTTTCCTAATCTTAGTGTTGAATTGATTGAATTGGAAAAAATTTATCGGCAAAAAGACCAACGTTTTATTGAACTCCTAAATTCTATTCGCAATAATTCCGCTGGCGAAGCCGAGCTTAAAATTATCAATCAACGGCTTAATCAAAAGTTTGAATCTCAGCTTGATGATTTCTATATTTATCTAACCCCAACCAATGCTTTGGCTTCGAGCGTCAACAATCAAAAACTAGAGCAACTGAAAACTAAAGTCCATCATTATAAAGGATTTTTAAGCGGCAAGTTTGATGTTAGATCTTTACCCACTGACATGGATTTAAACCTTAAAGTCGGGGCCCAGGTAATGCTTTTGAATAATGATGCCAGTGGTCGTTGGATTAATGGCACGATTGGCAAAATTGTTGATATTGAAACTGATGATGAGCAGGAAGACGCGATTTTAGTGGAGTTAGCTTCGGGCGATGTGGAAGCGGTTTATCCTTATACTTGGAAGATGTTTGAGTTTAAATTTAACCCGCGCACTGGCGAAATTGAGTCCGATACTCTTGGCTCTTTTACCCAGTATCCAATGAAGTTGGCCTGGGCTATCACGATTCATAAAAGTCAAGGCAAGACTTTTAATAAAGTCATCCTAGATATTGGCCGCGGCACTTTTGCTCACGGCCAGCTCTATGTGGCTTTGAGCCGATGTGTTTCCCTGGAAGGTCTTGTTTTAAAAAAGCCCTTGGTTAAGCATCACATCTGGATGGACTGGCGGGTGGTTAAATTTGTTACTTCTTATCAATATCAAATTTCCGCGGAAAAATGTTCAACCGAGGATAAGATTAAAATCATTGAGCAGGCGATTGCCGAGAACCGAGAGCTGGAAATTACTTATCTTAAAAATAATGATTCAAAATCCAAACGGCTAATTAAACCTCAAACCGTGGGCGAGATGGAATATCTTGGCAAAACTTATCTGGGCCTAGAAGCTTTTTGTTTGCTGCGCCACGAGGACAGGGTTTTTCGGGTGGACCGGATTTTGGAGATGAGGATGGTTTGATTTTTTGAGGGAAAAAATGTAAAATTAGAATATGAAACCATGCAAAATCATTGAGAAATTTAATAAAATCAAGGTTGATAAACCTTGGGCATTTGCGGACAAAACCAGGAAGCAGACCGCATATCTTACTCATGGCTATCATCGCTACCCGGCAAAATTCATTCCCCAGATCGTTTCTCGTTTGAATAAAAAATATACCAAAAAGGGCGATTTGATAGTTGATCCTTTTGGGGGTTGCGGCACGACTTCAGTTGAGTCTAAAGTTATGGGCAGACCGTCAATTAGTGTGGATATTAACCCGGTAGCGGTTTTAATAGCCAAAGCCAAAGCCACAGCGATTGAACCCTTAAAATTAGAAAAAGAATTTATTGACTTTAAATATCAAATTGGCAATTATACCCCAAAAATAGAAGTTAAAACTCCAAAGCATGAAAGAATTGACTATTGGTTTAAGCCGGAAGAAAAAAGAAAACTTGCTTATATTTTTACAGAAATTTCCAAGATAAAAAATAGGGACATAAGAGATTTTTTTTATTGCGGTTTTTCAAACATTCTTAAAAATTGTTCAATCTGGTTGCAGAAAAGCAATAAGCCGACTAGAGATTTTAAAAAGAAACTCCCGGATCCTTTTCGAGTATTTCTGCGGCAAATAAAAGCCATGCTAAAAGGCAATGCTGAATTCTATAATCTATTAAGAGAGCGAGGTTTTTTGAATGTCCTTTGTAAAGTGCATTGCGCTGATGCTCGAGCCATACCAACAAAAAATAATTCAGTCGCCCTGATTGTAACTTCACCACCTTACGTCACTTCTTACGAATATGCTGATCTTCACCAGCTCACCGCTTTGTGGTTTGAATATACTAAAAATTTAAGTGATTTTAGAAAAAGATTTATTGGCACTTCACATAATGGCGTGAAAGATGTAATATTAAACAGTCAAATAGCAGAAAAGATAAAACAAGATTTAGAGATAAAAAACAAAAAGCTTAGCAAAGAAGTTTCTATTTATTTTAGCGAGATGAACCAATGTTTTAAGGAAATGAAAAGAATCCTCAAAAAAGGCGGCCGAACTTGCATTGTGATTGGCAACACCAGTTTAAAAGGGGTAGAAATTTTAAATGCGGAAGTATTTGTGGAGCAAATGCAAAATTTGGGGCTTAAAATTGATGACATTATAAAGAGAGAAATCCCATCTAAAAATCTTCCCTCTGCCCGTGATAAAAAAACTGGTAGATTCTCAAAAGCAGATGATAAAAATAAAACTTATGTTTATCCAACAGAATATATATTAATAATGAAAAAATTATGACCTACAAAGATGTTATAAACCTCTATGAAAAATACAAGAAAGTTTATAAAAACAACGCCTACAAGTATATTTCAAAAATATTACAAGAGGCAAAAAAAATTCATTATCGGGATTTTTTAAAGAATCCTACACCCAAAAAAGATCATGAACAATCATGGAAGCCTTTTAAGGGCAATGCACTGGAAAGAATTATTGATTATATTTTAAAAGAGAAAATAGAAGAGTTGGGTTTAAAATTGATAAATGGCAAAAAGATTGAGAGAACAAAACCCAAGAATCTTAGTATTGAATTGCAAACAGTGAAAAGAAATTTATCTGTTGATTTTGGTAAATTTGGTTTTCATATTCCAGATGTGGATTTAATTATTTATGATCCGATGGACTGCAAGGTTATTGCTGTTATTTTAAGTAAATCAACTATGCGTGAGAGAATTGCCCAATCGGCATATTGGAAAATTAGAATGAAAGATTATTCTTTGACAAAACATATTAAAGTATTTTTAGCCTCGCCAGACGAGGATGGTAATTTTACTGAAATTAAAGGTATGAATAAAAGCAGGGCTATTGTGGAAGCAGATTTAGACGGGGCATATATTATGAGCGAGACGCCGATTAAAGAAAGTGAAAAAATTAAAACATTTGATAAATTTATTGACGAACTTAAAAAAATTTTAAAATAGAAATTATGAAGTATTTACTTTTTGTAAATTTTGGTAGTGGTTTAATGCATAATGCCATTCATGAAACCTTGAGAGATGCGCTGGAAAGTATTAAGCAACTTATTAGTAATGAAGGATTGGATCTTAAAAATGAAAAACTACTCAATGTTTGCGGATTAAAAAAATATTTGAACAAATGCGATGATTGTTTTGGGCGATTATCAAATGGCACATGGTTTCACATTCAGCCGCAAAATATATTTGAGATTGTAAAGTGAACTTATGGATAAAGAACCTATTTTAGAATCCACAACCCTCTGGGATTTCCCAACCCAAAATTATGGCGATAAGCCGCATGGCGATAATAAATTTAATGGAGTAACCCCGGCATTTGTAATCTGGAATTTATTGCAACGATATACAAAAGAAGGTGATTTAGTGGTTGACCCAATGGCCGGCAGTGGCACAACAATGGATGTAGCCAAAGAATTAAATCGCCGAGTTATTGGCTATGACATCCATCCAGTCCGTTCCGATATAATCAAAAACGACGCTCGTAAAATTCCCCTTAAAAACCAGAGCGTTGATTTTGTTTTTATAGACAGTCCTTATTCTGATAATATAAAATATTCTAATGAGCAGGCCTGCATCGGAAAAATTTCCTGCGAGAAAAAAGAGTTTTATGATGAGTTAGAGAAAGTGGCCAAAGAAATAGCTAGAATTCTAAAACCAGACAAAGTAATGGCCTGGGTAATCGCTGACCAGTGGATAAAAAGAAAATTCACACCAGTTGGATTCTATCTCTGGCGGCGACTGGCAAAATATTTTGAAACAATGGACATTGTATGTTTGACTCGCAGAAATCAGACGTCGAATACCCCATTATGGCATCAACGAGCCCGGCAATATAATTTTTATTTGCGGGGATTTAAATATTTGTTTATAATGAAAAAAAGATAAAAATATATCTTTATGAAAAACCTCAAATTCAAAAAAGTTAGTGAGGTTGAGAAAAACCTCCAAAAATTATTAAATGATTATAAACTATCCAATAAATTGACCGTGGCGAAAATTAAATCTTGGATATTTAATGATGATGGGGAGGGAGCCATGGATGCCAGTAATAGATTTCAGAAAAAGTGGATACAATATTTTAAAGATATTCAAAACATAGATGAATTAAATAAAATTATGCAAGTGTTTGTTGATGCTTGGAATTACTTTCCTCATAAATCCCTTAACAATAAATCACCTCAGGAGGTGTTTGAACAAGAGCTGGCTAAACAACCCAAAAACAAAAAAGATAAAGGACCAGCTAATCCCGATTTTATCGTGGGCGGCCAGAAAATACCTTGGGACGAATATTGGGCCATGATTAAAGAAATGGAAAAATTGCAAGTGCCTTTTAAAAATTGGATAGACCATGAAGTTTTGCCGAAATATAAAAAATACTTAGAACAAACTAAATTAAAAAGTAAAAAACAGGAAGAACACTATGAAGTAGCTAATATATTTTTTGAAAGAGTTCTGCATGTTGGTTTTTTTAACTTGGGGCAAATCAGAAAGGATTTTATTCAAAAAGAATTCCCGCATTGGTGGCCAACCCATGTGTTAATGAGCAATTTAAGCGAAAAACAAGTCCTTTTATCATTAAAAAAATTGTTTCAATTTTTGGAGTTAGTTTATGACATTGATACTAAAAAAATACGGCTTGACTGACGAAGAGATATGGGAATTGGATTTTGTTTAAAAATTTTTCTTTTTTAACCCCATTTATGGGGTTTGCGGACACTAGCCCTGGAATTTATTCCTGGGCGAGCGGGTTAGTCATAATCCCATATAGCCATAGAGCCAAATCCCAAAAAAGAAGGCAAACATTGTTCACCTTCTTTTTTTATTATGCTATAATAAAATCAGCTAATTTTTAAAATAATTCTTATGCCCACTAAAAAACCAACTTCTAAAAAATCAAAATCCTTAATTTCTCAAAGAACCTCAACTTCTCTTGACATCATAGCTCAACTCAATGACTTAGCCCATGCCGGCACTAAAGAAAGTATGGACAAACTCACTGATTTTATTATCAAAGAGAAGAACGAAAAATTACGCGGTTATGCTAATTGCGCCCTTGAAGAAGCAGAATACATGTATTATTCGCCATTTAGCCCCAAAGAAGAAAAAGAATTCTTGCTCGCTAAAATGATTCATGAAAATGAAGAACACCTTTGGAAAAGTATGGCTAAGGCAGATAATGCCAGGCTTGAGCTTGACCGTCTTGACCTGGATAAAAAAATCCACAGCAAAATCATGAAATCAAAAAACTCTAACAAACGCGAGGACTGGCAGTACCGTTTTAGTGAAGATTTTCGCACCATGGTTGAGGGTCGTTTGCAAGAATTAGATGATGAAATTTTTTATACTGGCGCTTGGCTTGAGCAAGCTAAAAAAATGATTACTCTAGAAAAATACAAAAATATTCCTGATTATGTTATCGAACATATTCACCTAGATGCTGAAGCGGAATCATTTTGGCCAGAGGATTATTATGATGATGTTGATGATAAAAAAACTCGCAATGACTATAACAAAAGGGATTTTATTGATGAAGTGCCCATGGACGAGATACCCATGGATGAAGAGTCCTTGGCTAGTGCGGAGGTAGATGCTAGTTTTGAAGAACCGCCGTTTTAATTTTCTCGATCTCACTCGCCTGCACTTTTACGCCCGGCCCCGATATGTCGGGGTTGGGCGAATGGATTTCGTGCTATAATAAAATCACCTAACCTTTAAAACAAATTTTATGGAGGA
>JAHIMF010000025.1 GCA_018896645.1 Patescibacteria group bacterium
AATAAAAAGATACAATCACCAAGATACAATAACCAAACATCAAACACCACCAACAAAGATTTGATTATTGATTATTGGAGCTTATTTGGTTATTGTATCTTGATTATTGGTTATTTATGGATAATGAAAACAATATAACAAAATTATCTCAGAGAGATCGCTCATCTCGACA
Organism: Patescibacteria group bacterium; assembly: GCA_018896645.1. Lineage (NCBI taxonomy): Bacteria > Patescibacteria group bacterium. Next base: position 173 of record JAHIMF010000025.1, read on the forward strand.
AGCTCGAGACAGGGAAATTAACCGCAAACGGATTGAAGAAACCAGAGCGGGATTTTTTGGTTTTTTTATCAAGCGCTGGCGATTGGCGATTTTGATGGTGATTGGAATGGCTGTTTGGGGATTTTTGAGTTTGATGGAATTGCCTAGAGAAGCCCAGCCAGAAGTGCAGATTCCTATTGTGGTGGTAACTACTGTTTATCCGGGGGCGAGCCCTGGTGATATTGAAGAGCTTATAACCGACAAAGTGGAAGAGAAAATAGATGGTTTGGAAAATATAGCTAGCATAACTTCTAATTCTTCTTTTGGAGTTTCCAGCGTGGTTGTAGAGTTTGAGGCAGGCGCGGATTTGGTTGAAAGTGTTAGAAATTTGCGTGATCGAGCAGACACAATTTCTGGCTTGCCAAGCGAAGCTGAAGATCCGATGGTGATGGAAATTAGGATTAATGATTTTGCGATTATAACTTTTAGTTTGATTGGGGATCTAACTGATGGGCAATTAAAAGAGATTGGGGAGCGAGCGCAGGATGAATTAGAAAATATCAAAGGGGTGTCGCGAGTGGATTTGCTTGGGGCTAGACAAAGAGAGTTTAACGTTGTGTTAAATCAAGCCAAGATGAATCAATTTGGCCTTGGGATTAATCAAGTGGTGGGCGCTATTAGCGCTAGCAATGTAAATTTTCCTTTGGGAACGGTTGAAGTGGGCGGAATGAAATATAATGTTAGGTCCACAGGGAAATTTGAATCAATAGAAGATTTGGGAAATGTTGTTGTTAAATCAAATCAATCGGGGTTGATATTTTTAAAAGACATAGCGGATATTAAAGATCAGCTAGCGGAAAAATCAACGGTTTCTAGAGTGTCGCTTAATGGCGGATCTTTGCAAAATGTAGTTTCTTTGCAGGTTTATAAAAAAACAGGGGGTAATATTATTGATATTATTGATGTGGCAAAAGAGCATTTGGATGATTTGAAAAAAAAGGAAATAATCCCAAAAAATGTGACTGTTGAGGTTGTTAGCGATATGTCGCAATTTATTAGAGATGATTTAAACACCTTGGGAAAAAGCGGAATTCAGACCTTTATTTTGATATTTATATTGCTTAGTTTGGCTTTGGCTTTAAGGCAGGCAATGATTGCGGCTTTGGCTGTGCCTTTGATTTTTTTGGGAACTTTTGGTGTTTTAAAAATGCAGGGCCAGACTTTGAATAGTTTAACTTTGTTTTCTTTAGTGCTTTCTCTTGGGCTTTTGGTTGATACTCTGATTATTATTTTAGAAGGTTTGCACGACAATCTAATGAAAGGTTACACGCCCGAGGAGTCGGCCCTACTTTCTGTGAGTGTATTTAAGTGGCCCTTGATTGCTGGAGTTTTAACGACTATTTCCGCGTTTGTGCCAATGTTTTTGGTAAGCGGAGTAGTAGGCGAATTTTTAAAAACAATGCCTTTAACGATTTCAGCGACTTTAGGCATTTCACTTTTGGTGGCCTTGATTATTATTCCGTCGTTGGCGGCGAGGGTGATTAAGAGAAGGGCTTCCTCAAATTTTCTCGAATCAAACTCTAATATCTCTAATTCGAAAAATTCGAGCCCATTAGAGGAAATTAGAGGAGTAGAAAAAGAGCATTTGATGGAGAAATATTTTACAAAGCCATTGCAGAAGCGGTATCATAATTTTATTAGAAAATTGCTTTATTCAAAAAAGAGAAGGCGAGGATTGGCAATTTCCGTGATAGCGGCTTTTATAATCTCTATGGGCGCTTTGGTTTTTGGTTTTATACCTTTGCAAATGTTTCCTAAGTATGATGTTGATTTTTTTGTGGTTAATATTGAATTGCCGAATGGGTCGATTTTGGAAGAGACCGAGAAAAAAGTTCAATTGGTAGAGTATAAACTTTTGGAAACTCCAGAGATTGAGAGTTTTGTGACCAATGTTGGGAGCGGCGGCGGTTTGGCTTTTACCGGTTTTGGCCCGAGCGGCGGGGCGAGCGAGAATTTGGCGGCGGTGACGGTTAATTTGTACGAGAAAGGAAAACGAAATAGAGAAATAGAGAAATTAGAAATTAAGAAATTAAGGGACGCGAATGGCGGCGTCCCTAATGACTCGTCCCTAATGACTCATGACTCGCCAATGACTAATGACCTACCTGAACGGACCAGTTATGAAATTGCGGCTGATTTACGAAGCGCCTTTAAAAAAATTGATGGAGCTAAAGTATCAGTGACTGAAATAGAGGAGGGCCCGCCAGCAGCGGAACCAGTGGAAGCGCGGATTACTGGCGATGATTTGGCGATTTTGGACCGGATAGCTTCTGATATTGAGGGAATGCTTTCTGAAATTCCCGGGGCAGTAGAAGTGGATACGGGCGTTAGAGTATCGCCGCCAGAATTCGGTTTTAGATTAAAACATGAAGAGTTGGGCCGGTATAATTTAAATGCCGCTGTTGTTTCTGGAATTTTGCGGAGCGCGATTTATGGGAGCAAAGCATCAACAGTGACCCGCGAAGGTACCTTCGGCTCGGCTCAGGCCCTTCGGGAGGATATTGATATCAGGGTGCAGTATCTAAGCGAGAGTGTGGATACGGTAGAAGCGTTAAAGAATTTGATGGTTATGACACCAACGGGCGAAAATATTGCTTTGAGTCAAATAGCGGATTTTGAATTGACCCCGGCTTTAGAAAATATAAGCCACCGAGATTTAAAGCGGATTGTTTCAGTGGCCGCAAAAAACCAAGAAAGAACTCCGGTCCAGATTCTTGCGGATTTACAGGATAAATTAGAGGATTATGATTTACCTGAAGGATATGAAATTATTTACGGCGGCGAACAAGAGCAAATGGAAGAAGTGTTTACCGAGCTTTATTACGCAATGATTGTGGCGGTACTTTTGATTTTATTGATTTTGATTTTGGAGTTTAATTCTTTTAAACAGCCGTTGATTATTATTTTAACTTTGCCAATGGCAATGATTGGAGTGGTTGTGGGGTTGAGAGTTTTGGGCTTAGCTTTTAGTTTCCCAGCGTTTTTGGGTTTGGTTGGTTTAGCCGGGATTGTGGTTAATGACGCGATTATTTTAATTGATAGGATAAATAATAATCTGCAAGAAAGAAAAATGGAATTAGTGGAAGCGATTGCCGAAGCCGGGGAGGCGAGATTGCAGCCGATATTTTTAACTACAGTGACTACGATTGCCGGAATTATGCCGTTGTATTTTGCGAACGAGTTTTGGCAGGGTTTATCAGTGGCTATGATTTTTGGTTTGGCATTTTCTACGATTTTGACGTTGTCGTTGGTACCGGTGCTTTATAGATGGTTGGAGGGGAAGAAGATGGTTAGAGGGGCAAATAGTGTAGTACAATAGTAACACAATTGTAATACAGTAGTAATACAATTGTAACTCATGGTTGATTTTTTTGGGATTTTTGATATAATGGAAATAACAAGCGGCGGTAGTTCAGTTTCCGCCAGAGGCGGATCAGCCTTTGGCTGAGGATAGAACGCCCCGGTTGCGACCGGGGAGGTCGCGGGTTCAAAAAATAATAATATAATATAAATTTTGCGGCGGTAGTTCAGTTGGCTAGAACGTCTCCTTGCCAAGGAGAAGGTCGCCGGTTCGAATCCGGTTCGCCGCTCCAGTACCTCGCCCCTCGACAAGCTTGGGGCTTTGGCTGGCAAGCCATTTAAGCCCGGGTGGTGGAATTGGTATACACGCAAGACTTAAAATCTTGTGGCTCTTTAAGCCATGCGGGTTCGATTCCCGCCCCGGGCACCAGTAAGGAAAAGTCAAATTTCGTTGGTTCGCCTCGCTTCGCTCGGCGACCAAATCGTAAGGAATTTTGGGCGAAAAAATCAGTTGGCGGTTTTGTAAAATGTGGTTCGAGCCGATATTTTTAAGAAATGTTGTCATTTCTTTTTTGTTTTCGGTTTCTACTAATTTTGCGGCTTGATTAAGCGATAAAACAAATTCACGAGCCGGTTCGAGCCAAGACAATCCTTTTTGCTCAAAGTCGGTGATTTTTTCTTGAAGTTCAACTTTTTGCGACAATAATTCCTGTTTTTTGGCGGCGTATTCTTCTGTGGATAAAGCATCGGCCAAAAATACATCGAGTAATTTCGCAAGTTTTGTTTCTATTTGGTTTAGTTGCTTTTTTAAATTTTCTACTTTTGATTGAGCTTGTTGTTTTGCCTGTTCTTGTTCGCTATCCAACGCCGCCAAAACTTTCTTGGTGTCTTGGCTCGACAAAGAAACTTTTTGAAGAAAGGATTTAATTTGCTCGGTTAAAAGTTCCTCTCGCAAATAATGTTTTTCTTGGCAGACCCCTTTCTTTTTGGTGCAACGATAATAATTATGTCCCTTTTGAATTTCGGCAGTTATTGAACAACCGCAAGAAGCGCATTTCATTAAGCCAAGAAAAGCAAAACTGTGTTTTCTGACTTCTTGAACTTTTCCTCGCTTGCTCATCACTTCTTGGCATTTATCAAAAAGTTTCTTTGAAATTAACGGCTCGTGTTGTCCCTCAAATAATTCCCCTCTGTATTTCATTAAGCCGATATAAAAAGGATTATTCAAAATTTTCTGAACATTACTAACAGCGATTTCTTTTCCAAGATTGCCATGCAAGCCTTTTTCTTTAGACCAATTTGCGAGAGATTTAAGAGTGTATCTACCAGTGGAGTAAAACTCAAAAAGTTTTTTCACTTTCCGTGCTTTTTCGTGGTCAATATCAATTAAGCGAGTTTTTGGATTATTGAGATAGCCCACCGGAGCCCAGCCGGGCCAAACGCCATTTCTGATTTTCTGCCTCAAGCCTCGTTTTACATTCTCTCGCAAATTGTCCACGAAATATTTGCTCTGTCCAAAAGCAATGTTCAGCATAAATAATCCCTGCGGCGTTGGCTCAAACCAAAAGGTGGGAAATTTGAGGGACTTAATCAAGCCGCGATCAACGAAGTGAATTATTTTACCGCCATCAACACTATTCCTCGCTAATCTGTCTGGGTGCCAAGAGATAATTCCGTCTGCCTTTCCTTTTTCAATCAATGACAACATTTCGGCGAATTTTATTCGCCCAGGTTCTTTGGCAGTTTTTGCCTCGCAAAGCGAGGCGACAATTTCAAGTTTTTCTTTGGCGGCAAATTCTTTTAGCTCAACGAGTTGAGCTTCAATTGAAAGTATTTGTCGATCATCTTCTTCTGTAGATTTTCTAGCGTAAAGTATGTATTTCATAGTTTTGTTGAATTAAAGATTAAAAAATTTTCTTTTCCCTAAACGAAATCGCCAACTGATTTTTTCGCCCAAAATTCCTTACAATTTAATCGCCGAGCGGAGCGAGGCGAACCGAAACCGCTTGCAAATTCCTTACTGGTGCTGTATTCTTAAAATAGTTCGAACGCATTTCGCCGCTTTCGGCGGCGACGGCCAGCCCCCAAAATTTGAGCGGCTTCGCCGCGATCTTAAAAACTGCCAAAGAACCTGTTAAAAACATCGGCTCGAACCATATTTTAAGAAAAGAAAATTTTTTCATATTTTTCAAAACTTCTTTTAGTCGAAAGAAGTTAACTAAAATTAAACATTAAATAATTAACAAAAAAATTATGCGTTTACAAAATAAAATTGCAATTATTACTGGCGCTGGCTCCGGTATTGGTCGGGGAATAGCTTTAGCTTTTATCAAAGAAGGAGCCAAAGTTATAGTAGCTGATTGGTCAGAAGAAGGCGGGAAAGAAACATTAAAACAAGTTGAGAAAGAAAAAGGGGAAGCTATTTTTGTCAAAACAGATGTTAGTAAAACAGCTGATATTGAACAGATGGTAAAAATTTGTTTGGACAAATTCGGTCGGGTGGATATTTTGGTGAATAATGCTGGTATTTATAGAGCTTACAATCTTCATGAAATGTCTGAAGAAGATTGGGATACGGTTTTAAATGTTAATCTCAAGAGCGTTTTCTTGGGCTCCAAAAGAGTAATTCCGGAAATGCTCAAACAAGGTAAAGGCAAAATTATAAGCGTAGCCTCAATTGCTGGTTTGGTTGGATTTGCTCAAAGCGGTGCCTATTGCGCCTCAAAAGGCGGAATAATTGCCTTAACTAAAGAAATGGCCTTGGAATATGCTCCGAAAAAAATTAATGTCAATTGCATCGCTCCCGGGGTGATTAGAACTGCGATGACAAAAGATATGATTACTGACCCAGCCACAAAACAATTTTTAGAGAGCTCAACTCCTTATCCTCGATTAGGTGAACCAGAAGACATTGCGATGGCCGCAGTTTATTTAGCGTCTGATGAATCAGATTTTGTCAATGGCGAAATTTTAGTTGTTGATGGTGGATGGGTGGCTAAATAATTTTTTAGATATGAATTTGAAAAAATATTATCCCAAACGAGATTTATGGTCTCATAAAGGTCAATTTGGCTATGTCTTGATTGTTGCCGGAAGCGAGCGATATTCTGGATCACCGATTTTTAATGGAACAGCTGCTTTAAGAAGTGGGGCTGATTTAATTACTCTTGTAGGACCAAAAAGAGCTATGGATATTGCGGCTTCTTTTTTGCCAGATATCATTACTTATCCGCTTGATGGTGAGTTAGAATTAAAGCATGTTCCAAAAATTTTAGATTTAGCGAAAAATTTTCAGTCTTTAATTATTGGCTGTGGATTAAACAGAAGTAAACAAACATATCTGGCAATTAGAGAAATTATTAAGAGTATTGATTTACCAATGGTTATTGACGCTGAAGCAATTAGGGCAATGGCTGAACAGAAAGAGATTGTAAAAAATAAAAAAGTTATAATTACACCTCATAGTGAAGAGTTTAGAATTTTAACTGGCGAAAAAGTAAAACCGGAAATTGGGGATAGAAAAGAAAAAGTAAAAAAGTGGGCTGACAAATTAAAAACAGTGGTTTTGCTTAAAGGCTGTATTGATGTTATATCCGACGGGGAAAAAGTTGTTTTAAATAAAACGGGTTCTTCTTTTATGACTAAAGGTGGTTTTGGTGATACGCTTACTGGAATCTGCGGGGCCCTTCTTGCTCGGAAAGTAGAACCTTTTGAAGCTGCTCAAGTAGCTGCCCATATCAATGGTTGTGCTGGTGAGTTAGCTTGCAAAAAATATGGTGAAGGAGTTTTAGCCAGCGATATTTTTGAGTTTATACCATCAGTAATAAATCAATAAAAAGAATTTGCCGCTAAAGAAAAACTTGAAATTGTTATCGGCGCGGCAGAGCCGCGATTTGCTGGATCGGCTCCTCGCCGCCGAAGGTGGCGAAATGCGTTCGGACTGTCATTAATTTTAATATAGTGAATTTAAAAATCCCGGTAATCCGGGATTTTTTGTTAAATAATATTCGCATATTTGTATCTTGCTTGCTTTGAGCAAAGTCGAAAGATTTGTATCTTGTTACCCTGCCTCGCCGGCAGGCGGGTTGTTTCTTGCCCGCCCTGAGCTTTGTCGAAGAGTTTCTTGTCGCCCATACCTCTTCATCAGCAGCGCATTACTCACCACACTCACCGATGAAAACGCCATTGCCGCGGCTGCGATGATAGGAGAGAGGAGCCAGCCAGTAAAGGGGTATAGAATGCCAGCCGCAATTGGGATACCCACGCTATTGTAGAAGAAAGCCCAGAAAAGATTCTGTTTAATTTTTCTCAAAGTATATCTGGAGATATCCATTGCCAGGACCACATCCCGTAAATCATCTTTAATTAAAATTATATCCCCAGTCTCCATTGCCACATCAGTCCCGCTCCCCAAGGCAATCCCCAAATCCGCTTGCGCCAAGGCCGGCGCATCATTAATTCCATCTCCCACCATTGCCACAACCCGCTGCTGGCGGGAATTTCCAATTTCCAATTTCCAATTTCCAAACCCTTTATTTTCTTGAATTCGTTTAATAGCTTTAGCTTTATCTTGAGGCAATACCTCGGCTAACACATAGTCAATCCCGACCTGCTTAGCAATCGCTTTACCAACCCGCTTATTATCGCCAGTAATAATCGCCACCATTTTGCCCATTTTATGTAACATTTCCACTGCCTGTTTCGAATCCTTTTTTAAAGTATCTGCCACTGCAATCATTCCAACCACCTCCCCCTCCACCGCCACAATCATCACTGTCTTACCTTGATTCTCCAATTTAGACTTCTCTTTTTCAGAATCACTGATATCAATTTTATTATCATCCATCAACTTCCTAGTCCCAATCAAAACCATTACGTCCTTGTATTTCGCAACCACTCCCGCCCCAGGCTTGGCCTCAAAATCTTTAACTTCAAACAACTCAATCTTATTTTTCTTGGCTTCATTCACAATCGCCATCGCCAACGGATGTTCAGAGTTTTTTTCAACCGATGCGGCTAATTGCAAAATGGTCATTTTGGATTTTGGATTTTGAGCTTGATTTGGAACAATTTGGAACAATTTGGATTTTGAAATTTCCACAACGTCCGTCACCTCCGGCTCTCCCTTAGTCAACGTTCCGGTCTTATCAAACACAACAACCGAAACCTTTTTAGCCGTCTCTAAAGCTCGGCTACTTTTAATTAAAATGCCATTTTTTGCCGCCAGACCAGTACCCATCATCACAGCGGTTGGCGTTGCCAGACCTAAAGCGCAAGGGCAAGCGATAATTAAAACAGCGATAAAGGCTGAGAGCGCGAAAGAAAAAGGATGGCCTGCAAAAATCCAAACCGCGAAAGAGACAATAGCGATGACTACTACTGTCGGTACAAAATAAAGAGAAACTTTGTCAGCCAGAAGCTGGATTGGCGCTTTGGAACCCATTGCTTCCTCAACTATTTTTATAATCTGGGCCAACATCGTATCTTTACCAACTCGAGTTGCTTTAAATTTCAAAACACCGGTTTTATTAATAGTGGCGCCGATGACTTCATCGCCTTTTTTCTTTTCAACTGGAATACTTTCGCCAGTGATTGCTTTTTCATCAACGCCGGAATAGCCGTCAATAACAATTCCGTCTACTGGGATTTTTTCGCCGGGCTTGACTAAAATAATATCCCCGACTTTTACTTCGGAAATAGGAATTTTTATCTCCTCATCGTCTTTTATAATTGTCGCTTCTTTGGGTTGAAGTCCAATTAATTTTTTAATAGCTTCGCTTGTTTTCCCTTTAGTTATTACTTCTAGATACTTTCCCAAGAGGATGAAGATAAGAATGAAGCCCGCTATCTCGTAGTATAGCTCTTTCATTCCGTATGTTTTGATGTTGAGCCAAGTAGATAAAGAGATTGCCACGCTGTAGACATAGGCAGCCGAAGTGCCAATAAATATCAAAGAGTCCATATTTGGCGCTCGTCTTAAAATAGCCTTGAGTCCGGAAATGTAAAGTTTGAAGGCAACTATAATCACGGGGGTAGTTAACAGAAATTGGATTAGATGCTGGTTCATCTCGATAATCTTCGGTATGTGAAGACCAGCCATCATGCCCATTGAAACATAGAGAAGAGGAATGCCGAAAATGAGGGCTACAATAAGTCTTATTTTCAGATCTTTAACTTCCTGAATTTTCTCTTCCTTGTGATGGTCCTCCATTTCTTTTTCAAAACCTTCTTCACTGGCTTTATATCCCAACTTTTCAATAATTTTTACGATTCTAGTAATACTAATCTCAATAGAATCAAATTCTAAATAAAGTTTTTCCGAAGCAAAATTAACATTGGCGGATTTAATCCCCGCTTCTTTTTTTAAGGTATTTTCAATATTTGCCGCGCAGGACGCACAATCCATGCCGGAAATTTTTATAATTATTTTTTTAGTCATAATTTTCTAAACTAATTAAACACAAATTATCCCGCCAACCAACCGCCGTCAATCACTACAACTGAACCAGTCATATAACTGGAATCATCTGAAGCCAAAAAGGCAACCAGCTCAGCCACCTCTTCCGGCTTTCCCGTTCGGCGCAAAGGCACTCGCCCCAGCATCGCTTCAAATCCCTTTGGATCAGATTTGACAGCATCTATCATCGGCGTATCTATCATGCCGGGCGCAATGCCATTAACTCGAATATTATAATGGGCTAGCTCAACGGCCAGGGCTTCTGTTAAAGCTGCAATAGCGCCTTTCGAAGCGCAATAATGAGCAATGTTAGGAAAACCAATCCCTTGCTGACCCATCGCCACTGAAGCGATATTAACTATTACTCCGCCTTTTTGTTTTTTCATTTGAGTTGCCGCTGCTTGAGCGCAGAGGAATTGACCCTTTAAATTAATGTCCAAAGTTTTATCCCACTCGTCTTCAGTCATTTCTAAAAATGGTTTAAATTCCGCAATGCCGGCATTGTTAATCAAAATGTCCAGCCCGCCAAATTTCTTAATGGTTTGTTTAACTGCGCTTACGACTTCTTGTTTTTTAGTAACATCAAGTTTAAGGGCAATGGCATCACCCTTTTGCTTTTTGATTTCTTTAACTACTTTTTCGCAATTTTCTTTGTTTATGTCAGTGACTACAACCTTGGCTCCATATTTAGCTAAGGCCAAAGCGTCGGCCCGTCCCATCCCTCTCCCGGAACCGGTAATTAATGCCACTTTGTTTTGTAAATTTGGCATAAGAAATGGATTAAAAATTAAATGATAAATGGATATATGCAAAATGTAAATATCATCATCTGCTCCTTATCCTCGAACACCCGCACCCCCCAGTCTGTGCCGCCGCGCAACTCCCCCCACACGAATCACCTCCACTGCAACTGCCTTGCGGCAAATCAACTTTCTCAAGCTCTAATTGTTCTTGAGCCGTGTTCACTTCGTCTTCTGTCACTACAAATTTTCCCCAAACCATTTCCATCCAGCAGGAAAATTTTATATCACCAAGTTTCGCAGGCACGAACTCAATCACATTTTCTCCATATTCCAGTTTCTTTTTTATATTATACTCCGGCATAATAATCTCATCCGTACAACCAGACATTTGTTTAACATTAATGATCCAACGCACTGGGACATCTTTTTTTACAAATAAAACATTAGGTGAATAGCCCTGGTAAGTTAAATCCATTTTTATGGTTTGATATTCCTCCACCTCGCCAGTTACTAGATATTCAGTTCGACTGCTCGCCTCGCGGGGAATAAAATTTTTAAACCCATAGCCGAAATTTATTAAACCCCGATTGAGCATAAATAAGCCCAGAATTATCACCACTGCGCCCGATACTTTCATCACCTGCTTAATTCTTGTTTGACTAATTAAAGAAATAAAACTCCCAAAACCAAACATCAAAGGCACTGTTCCTAAAGCATAAATCCCCATACTCAAAGCCCCCCGAGTAATACTGCCAGAAGCTAAAGCATAAAGCTGCATTGCCTGCAAAGGGCCGCAAGGCATAAAGCCATTAAGTAAACCAATAATAAAGGGTCCTTTTGGTTTTTTGGTATGACTTTGGTTATAAAGAAATCGGGCAATAAAGTCAGGAGCCCTTAACTTTATTTTTTCCAACCACTTAAAATTAGTCAGGAGTGACAGCCCCATCAAAAGCATAAACCCGCCAGCTATTAAAGTAATGATTCCAGTGAAAGTCGGGTTAATCCCAAAGAATGATCCCACACCACCCAAAATTCCACCAACAGAAGTATAAGAAATTACCCTACCAAAATTATATTGAAAATGTGCTCGAGTCGCTTTTCCCGGCTTACTTCCTTGTCCGTTTTTCGCGTGGTGACGCGTAGTGTAAGTCATAACCAACCCCCCGCACATCCCAACACAATGAAAACTGGCCAAAAGTCCGATTAATAAAATCAACCAATAGCTAATATTCTGTTCATTTAATCTGGCCATCACCTCTAATAACCCAAAACGCTTCACTAAATAATATCCAATCACAAACACTACTAACAAAACTCCAGCAATCACGAGTCTATTAGAGAAATGTTTTTGTGTTTTCTGTGCTTTTGTGTTTTCTGTGCTCTCGGCCACCTCATAACCTAACTTTTTAATTCGGCTAAAAATTTCATTTCGCGCAACCTTTCTCTCATCAAATTCGATTTCTGTCTTTCCTGTTTTATAATCAACCTGGACACTCTTAACTCCCTCAAGCACATCAACTTCTGTCTCAATTAAAGTCTTGCAACTTTTGCAATGAATTCCGGAAATGCTAGTTTTAATTTTTTTGAGCATATTAAATTAAATTAATTAGTTGGACAAGTTATAGAACTTGATTTACATTGACCCGATTCTATTCCTCTTTTACATTGAGGGCATGGCTCTTCGCCCCGCGCAATAAAATCATCGCAGCCGCAAGTCCCAGGAATAAAATTATTCCATTGATTGGCCTCCATATAACACATGGTACATGGCGGATCAATACAACATCCATAATTCCCGCTAGCAATCGCCTGGTTAATAGCCAGGTCTCTTTGTTCAATTATTTTCTCATACATCTCGGAAGCGCTCAAATTTTCAAATTTAATATTTTGATTATTAAAAATCAAAAAACTCAAAACTCCTCCGATCAAAAAAATAAAAATTGTTACAATGATTTTTTTCATTCTATCTATTAGCTAATTTAGTCACCTTTAAAATTTCTTGAATCATTTCCTGTTTTCTTTTCTCATTTTTGCTGGCCATAGCATTTTTAAAACAAGAATTAAGGTGTCCTTCCGTCAACATCTGATGAGCCGATTTTAAAAGCCCAATCACTGCTAAATTCTGTTGCATAATATCAATGCAATATTCATTACCTTCAGACATTTTAATAATCTTAGCCATCAAACTCTGCGCCTTCTTAAAATTAATTAAAGTCTTTCCCTGCCTGCCGGCAGGCAGGTCTTTTTGAGTAGACATAAGACGGGGGATTAGATATTAAAATATGTTTATACCTATACCATAGGTGGGGGTATATTCATATAATACTCGATAATAAAGTTATAGTCAATAGAAGTTATCCACATGTTTAAAATACTCAAAAATAATGGAAAAAGACTTGACAAATCCCCCAAAACCAGTATAATAAAAACAAAAGAATTATCCACATATTATGCCCTTGACAGGGTTATAAATATGGTATAAACTTCTAAATAGCCTTTAGACCATTAATCTTTAATATAAACAATGAGACAACAGAAGCAATTATTTAAATATCCAAGCGGTTAACAACATCCTCTTTTTTGGTATATATTTTTTAGACCGCTCGGAAACAGGCGGTTTTTTAATTGATTCCCGCGTGAGAGCATATTAATAGTTTGACACGGATTGCTACGGATTGATAACGGATAGCCACGGATAACGGATAAAGACAGATATGCTTTTATGAGGGAGTTAAATAAAGTCAGTTCGTTGACAACTGAATAGCAAGTAATACCCTATTAGATTATCTAACAGGGTAAATAATGAGCATCAACATTAAATACCTAAATTTCATAATCAAGGTTAAACCTTGAAAGAATAAGTTTAGGGTTAAGACAACTTAATGCATATGGTGGATGCCTCGACTTAAGAAGACGATGAAGGACGCAGTAGCCTGCGATAAGCCTCGGTGAGGTGGCAAGCAACCTTTGACCCGGGGATTTCCGAATGGGGAAACCCATCCCGCACATAAAAGCCATAAATGCTTCGCATTTTGAAAAATGCGTGGCTTTTATGTGCGGGATACTCATTGCTGAATACATAGGCAATGGGAGACAACCTGGTGAATTGAAACATCTTAGTAACCAGAGGAAAAGAAATTTATTCCCTAAGTAGTGGCGAACGAAAGGGGACATCTGAATCGCATAGCGATTCTAGAGCTCAAACTTAATCAAGTGTTGTCGCGAGCTTTGCATTTTTAATGCGAGGATCCGACATTAAAGGTGTAAGCCGTTGCTTTTTTAAGGGTAGTAAGGCAATCATGTCTTGAGTGCTTACACACTCAAACAAGGGAAAATTAATTGGTAGCTTTCCTAGTTGAACCTCGTGGAAACGAGGGCCAAAGAAGGTGAAAGCCCTGTAAACAAAAGGAGTTATCACTCTTTAGTGATTGTATGAGGAGTCATTCGACTTCTCTTCTTGAGTAGGGCGGGACACGTGAAATCCCGTTTGAATCTGGGTTGACTATAACCCAAAGCTAAATACTTCTTAAGATCGATAGTGAACAAGTACCGTGAGGGAAAGGTGAAAAGCAGGCCGGTGAGGCCGATGAAATAGTATCTGAAACCATATGCTTTCAAAGAATCGAAGCTCCGTGTCTCGCTAACGTTCGACACGGAATTTCTAATTCACCTAATTCACCTAATTTCTAATAAAATTCATAATGCCAAATTCCCAAGGTTTAAATAAGATATTTTTTGACATTTGACATTATGGAATTTGACCTTTTATTAGAAATTAGAAATTAGAAATTCCCCGTGGTGAGCGATAGTGAGACACGGGGTGACGGTGTGCCTATTGAAGAATGAGCCAGTGAGTTTGTTATACGTTGCTTGTCTAAGTCCTTTTCGGGACCGAGGCATAGTGAAAGCAAGGCTTAACTAGCCGTTCAGGATTCTAAATGTAGTTCCGCAATTTAAGCGGATCTGCATTTAGGTTCTGTTTGCAGCGTGTACAAGACCCGAAGCCGGGTGAGCTAGCCATGGCCAGGGTGAAGTCCTGTGAAAACAGGATGGAGGCCCGAACCCACCAGCCGTGCAACACTGGGGGATGAGCTGTGGTTAGAGGAGAAATTCCAATCGAACTCGGCAATAGCTGGTTCTCCTCGAAACAGTTTTAGGACTGGCGTCTCGTATAAACTATAGAGGTAGAGCACTGAATGGGGTAGGATGGTCTTCGACCTACTTACCCCAACCAAACTCCGAATACTATAGTATTTAAGCGAGGCAGTTAGACTATGGGGGCTAAGCTCCATCAGTCGAAAGGGAAACAGCCCAGATCTTTATCTAAGGTCCCTAAATCTAGGCTAAGTGTTAAAGGTGGTAGCATGACTCAGACACTTAGGAGGTTGGCTTAGAAGCAGCCATCCTTTAAAGAAAGCGTAACAGCTCACTAATTTAGTTGAGTTGCGCCGAAAATTTACCGGGGCTAAAGTCTAGTACCGAAGATAAGGGCTCGCCTAAATTTTTTAAATTTTGGCGAGCGGTAGAGGAGCTTTCCATGCGTGTGAAGCTATACTCGTGAGAGGTAGTGGAGTGCATGGAAGTGAGAATGCTGGCATAAGTAGCAAAAATGTTGGTGTGAATCCAACACACCGAAAACCTAAGGTTTCCTGGGCAACGTGAATCGACCCAGGGTTAGGCGAACCTAAGGCAAACCCAGTACATATGTGCTGGGGTAGTCGATGGATAAGCAGGTATAATATTCCTGCCCTTCCGTATCTTTTCAAACTACTGACGCATTTCAGTGAAGGAGCGTGCTATGGCTATGTACGTTCTCGCCCCGGTATTACCGGGGTGGGTAGTCGTGAAGTCTTCGGACAGATCAAATTCCTATGATGAAGTGCCAAGAAAAGGTAGTAAGAATTAAAGGTGCGGGATTCGTACCGCAAACCAACACAGGTAGGTGAGGCGAGAAGCCTAAGGTGTACGAGAGAACCTTTGTTTAGGAACTCGGCAAAACAGCGTGCGTAACCTCGGGATAAGCACTGTCCCGCACATAAGTAATTATGTGCTGGATCGCAGCTAAAGACTTCAGGCGACTGTTTACCAAAAACACAGGTCCCTGCCAACTCGAAAGAGGATGTATAGGGGCTGACGCCTGGCCAGTGTCCGAACGTTAAGATTGCTGGTGATCTCCGGTTCGCCGGAGTGAGCTGGGAATTGAAGCGCGGATGAACGCCGGCGATAACTATAATCGTCCTATGGTAGCGAAATTCCTTGTCGTGTAAGTTACGACCTGCACGAATGGCGTAACGGTCTGAAGACTCTCTCAACAAAGGACTCGGCGAAATTGCAATATGAGTAAAGATGCTCATTACTTGCGGCTAGACGAAAAGACCCCGTGAAGCTTTACTACAACTTGATATTGGGTCAAGGTTTTACATGTTCAGCATAGGTGGGAGCTCCGGTTTACCGGGGCAACAGTGAGATACCACCCTTGTGTTATTTTGATTCTAACCCCGTACCTTTCAAGAGGTACGAGAGACAGTATCTGGTGGGTAGTTTAACTGGGGCGGTTGCCTTAACGCGAATCAATCTCCGTGGTTCGCAAGGGGGCGTTTCGGCTATATGCTGGAATATCCGAGTATCTCAAACTATTCAGCACATAAATTTATGTGCTGAATAAAAATGTTTGAGTGCGGACAATCAGCAGGGAAGTCCTCTCCTTTTATTAAAGTGATGACCCCTCAACGACTACACGCCGAATTTCGCATATAATATAAATTTATGTGCGGGAATGATATAGTCTGACCTTTCAGGCGACTGAAAGAAATCAATCTGTAAATTCAAAATGATTTATTAAACAGGTTGAATCTAACCATTAATATTATGTATTCAAATTCAATTGAGAATTATAAGAAGAAATTGAAATTAACCAAGAGACAGCGTGAAATTATTATCGGCAAATTGTTAGGCGACGGACATCTTGAGACGGCAAACAATGGCAGAACATATAAACTCAAAATTGAGCATTCAATTAATCAAAAAGATTATGTTGATTGGCTGTATCAGGAGTTTAAAGAATGGGTTCGAGCATTACCGCAGATAAAGAAACAAAAGATAGGGAATAAAATATACCAGAAATATTGGTTTAACACTTTAGCTCATGGCAGTTTGAGGTTTTATGGACAACAATTTTATCAAGATAAAAGAAAAGTTGTTCCTAGGTTAATTCATCATTGGTTAACGCCGCTTAGTTTAGCGGTTTGGTTTATGGATGATGGTTCAGTAAAGTCAAAATATCATAGAGCAAGAATTATCAATACCCAGGGATTTACCAAACAAGAAGTTCAGAGGTTAATTGATTCGCTCGGAAAACAGTTCGGCCTTAAATGTAAATTGAGAAAGCAAAAGGAAGGTTATCAAATTATGATTTTAGCTGAATCAACGGATAAATTTGCCAAGATTATTGGTAAATTTGTTCATCCATCAATGTCTTATAAGATTAAAGGGTTAGGTTAACACATTGCCCAAAAAGTAACGGAGGCGTTTAAAGGTTGGCTACCTCGGGATGGAAATCCGAGGGATAGCGTAAAGGCATAAGCCAGCTTTACTGCAAGGGCCACAACCCGAGCAGTTGCGAAAGCATAACTTAGTGAACCGACCGTAATAGCGTAAGTTCTACTGATTGATACTGACGTTTAGCGTCGGTTAGATCAGTGGGATTTATGTTTCCTTATAGAAGGGCGGAAGATCAACGGATAAAAGCTACTCCGGGGATAACAGGCTGATCCCCTCCAAGAGTCCATATCGACGAGGGGGTTTGGCACCTTAACATATCGGGGTGCTAGGACAGTAATGTCCTACTAAAAATTCGGCTTATAACGGTGAACCCGTCATTAAATTTTTGTGTTATAATAAAAGCATAAAATTTAATCGGCAACACCGTGGGAAGTCGTCCATCTTTGGTGGATTGACCCCGTAACGACTGACCCGAAAGGGGAGATCCGTCTTTTGACGGATAATACGCCGACTCTTGTCACTAATAGCAGACTATGACATAATGTCTAAGGTCGCTGACAAGATGAAGATATAGTCTACACCATACGAAAATATGGATAAATGTACGATGTCGGCTCATCGCATCCTGGGGCTGTATCAGGTCCCAAGGGTTTGGCTGTTCGCCAATTAAAGCGGTACGCGAGCTGGGTTCAGAACGTCGTGAGACAGTAGAAATTTGCCCTGAACATAGTTGAAGGGTAAAACCGTGCTGTCTATAAATCTAGCTATATGCTGGAAACTCTGAAAAGTCCCTTATAGGAGGGGACTTGAGTATCTCACACTACTTATGGTATAATGTAATCATGAGTAAAAATGTGTTGAGTGCAGACAACCAGCAGGAAAGACTAATAAAGCCATTAAATCCATGGTATATTGTTGGTTTTACTGAAGGTGAGGGCACTTTCCATATAGCTTTGTATTTTGATAAAAAAATGAAATTCGGAATTAAAATTATTCCTGAATTTCATATCAATCAAAGCTATTTAAGAATTATGACATTAGAAAAGATTAAGAATTATTTTGATTGTGGTTACCTGAAACCCAATCACGCAAAAAGAGCAAACGATGATACTTATGTGTATGTAGTAAGAAATAGAAAAGATCTGTTAAACAAAATAATTCCCTTCTTCAAGAAATATCCTTTACTTTCAGACAAAAACAAAACCTTCAATTACTTTACTGAAATAGTAAATTTGCTAAATTCTGATTTAGACAAAGAAAAGGTGAAAGAAATTATAGAGATAGCTTATAGAACGAACGAAAATGGTAAATATAGAAAAAGAAGCAAAGAAGAATTACTAGCCTTATTAGAATCCTCAGAGACTATACGCTGGAATCGCCGATGAGGCGATAAGATATAGTCCGAACCCGCGGGCGATCGCGGGAGTGGAATAGAAATATTTCACCATCTCACAAGAGATCGTAACATATTTTGTCGGTCTCCTATCTGCCGCAAGCATCGATACTTGAAGGGATCCTTCTCTAGTAAGAAATTGCTACTTCTTGGAGTAATCCAAGATGACAATCCAACTAATAACGGTGAAACCTTCATAATTAATTTGGTTGCAGTGATCAAAGATTAGTAGCGGTCCTGCCAATTTTATGATACAATTTACTTGAGGACCAAAATAAATTATAAGGCAATACCGTGGGAAGACAAATCGTAAAATCTACAAACTGGGCATATATCGCTGGTTTTTTGGATGGTGATGGAAGCATTATGGTGCAAATAAAAAACCGTTTATCTAAAAGCGGTTTACGTATTATGTTCACCATCTGCTTTTATCAAGACAGCCGTCACAAAGAACCCTTGGAATGGATTCAGAGTATATTAGGTATTGGGTATTTATCCGACCGAAAAGATAATATTACAGAATTGAGGATTAATGGATATAATCAAGTAGAAAGAATCTTGAAAAAGTTACAACCTTTTATTAAATTTAAGGCAAAACAAGTAAAGATTGTTCTACGGATTTTATCTTTAATCTCTGGTCGAAGAATTACTCAAATTACCAAAAGCGAACGATTGAAAATTGTCCAATTGATTATCAAGCTAAGAAACGAAAATTATTATTCTAGTCAGAGAGATGATGAGAATAAATTGAAAAGATTGCTAGATTTTTAAGATTTGTCCCCGTAACGACTTTTCCTTAAGAGGAAGGGTGGTAGGTACCTGATAATCAGGATTTAAACTACTACAATATGTTGGCCCCCGTAAAATACGGGGTGAAGATATAGTCTAAGCTTATAGAAATATAAGAATAACTTGACGAGAGGACCGAGAAGGACGAATCTCTAGTGTACCAGTTGTTCCACCAGGGGCATTGCTGGGTAGCTACGTTCGGTTTGGATAAGCGCTGAAAGCATATAAGCGCGAAGCCGTCCCTAAGATTAGGTATCATTCAGATTCCTGGAAGATGACCAGGTTAATAGGCTCTAGGTGTAAGCCCAGTAATGGGTTCAGCCGAGGAGTACTAATAAATCAATGTCTTAACTCTAAACTTATTCTTTTTTCATACATGGATTGCCGCGGATTATTACGGATAGCCGCGGATCACGGATATAAAATTGGGTTCAAAGTTCTCGTGCTTTTAGCGGCAGGGTCACACCCGATCCCATCCCGAACTCGGAAGTTAAGCCTGTCAGCGCCGATGATACTTAACGGGAAAGTAGGTCAGCGCGAGAACCTTGGGCCCAATTTTTTTAAAGAGCGCGCCACTATCATTGGCGCCTCTTTTTTTATTTCAAATTTTCTGATAAGATAAAAGTAATAATATTTTAAATCAAACAGATATGATTCCTCAAAAATTAAAAAAGGGCGACGAGATTCGGGTAACATCGCCCTCAAGAAGTTTATCCCTTATCTCGGAAGAAAACCGGAAGATTGCCAGAGAAAGGTTAGAGACGTTTGGCTTCAAAATTACCTTTTCTAAAAATGTTGAAGAAAACGATGAGTTCAGTTCATCCGCAATAAAATCGCGAGTAGCGGATATGCATGCGGCGTTTAAAGATAAAAAGGTTAAAGCGATTTTAACTGTCATCGGCGGGTTTAATTGTAATCAATTATTGAAATATTTGGATTATGGTCTTATTAAATCTAATCCTAAGATTTTTTGCGGCTTTTCCGACATTACTGCCTTGCAAAATGCTATTTTCAAAAAGACCGGGTTAGTAACTTATTCCGGCCCTCATTTCTCCAGCTTTGGCATGAAGCGCGGGTTAGATTATACTTTAGAGTATTTTCAGAAATGCTTAATGCAAGATAAGCCATTTGATATTTTTCCTTCCAACGACTGGAGCGATGATACATGGTATAAAAATCAGGGGAAAAGAAAATTCATTAAAAATGCCGGAATGTTTGCGATCAATCCGGGTGAAGCCGAAGCTGTTATCGTCGGCGGCAATCTTTGCACACTAAATTTGTTGCAGGGTACGGAGTTTATGCCGTTACTTAAAGATGCGGTATTATTTTTAGAAGACGATGAAATGGCCAAAGATTATTCTGCTGTTGAATTTGATAGAAATTTACAATCTATTTTGCATTTGCCAGGTTCTGGCAAGATAAAAGGACTAGTAATAGGTCGTTTTCAGAAGGCTTCCAAAATGACGCCAGAAAAGATAGTCAAGATCGTAAAAACAAAAGATGAGCTAAAGAATATTCCAGTTATTGCAGATATCGATTTTGGCCATACGACTCCCCAAACAACTTTTCCCATCGGCGGTACCATTGCTATAAATTCAAAGCCAAACAAAGTTTCGTTAAAAATACTAAAACATTAAAGTTACTAAAATTTATACGCCTATCAGAAAAGCCCTGGTCGCGTTTTGTCCGGGGCTTTTTTTATTTCCCAACATCTGTTAAAATAAATAAAACTAATCTATTGGTCATCCGTCCCCAGTTAGTAGTGGCCAATGACCAGTGACTAAAATATGCAAATCATCGCCGACCTCCATCTCCATTCCAAATACTCCCGCGCCACCTCTCCGCAAATGGATATAGACGGCATTTTTAAGTGGGCAAAAATTAAAGGCATCAACCTGGTGGCTACTGGCGATTATACCCATCCAGAATATTTCAAAGAGCTTAAAGAAAAATTGGAGCGCGTAGATAACGGTTTTTATAAAATTAAAAGCACTTTATCCGCCGAAGTCTCCAAAAGGGAGACGAAGGCTGGCCCTAGTGACGAGTTACTAGTGACTAGTGACACGTATTTTGTCCCCACTGCCGAAATCTCCTGCATCTATTCCAAAGGCGGTAAATGCCGCCGCCTCCACATCTGCCTAATTACACCCACCTTTGAAGAAGTCGCTGAAATAAACTCTGCTTTAACAAAAATCGGCAACCTGCACTCCGACGGCCGTCCGATCCTCGGTCTTGACGCAAAAAAGCTTGCTCAAATTGTTTTAGATATTTCACCTGACTCGTTAGTGATATGCGCTCACGCGTGGACGCCATGGTTCGCCATCTTCGGCTCCAAATCCGGGTTTGATTCTATGGAAGAATGTTTTGAAGAATTGACGCCTAAAATTTATGCTGTAGAAACTGGGCTTTCCAGTGATCCAGCTATGAACTGGCGCTGGTCAGCTCTTGACAACCTTACTTTAATATCAAATTCTGACGCCCACTCCCCAGCGAATTTGGGTCGGGAAGTAAACGTGCTTGAGCTACAGGAGATGACTTACGTGAATATGTTGAAAGCTATTCGGCGCGAAGATTTAAAAAATAACCGAATGGCTTATACTATAGAATTTTTTCCCCAAGAAGGCAAATATCATTATGATGGTCACCGGTTGTGTAATGTCAGCTTCTCGCCAGAAGAAACAAAAAAACGCAAGGGCATTTGTCCGGTTTGCAAACGACCCCTCACCCTTGGCGTTGATTATCGCGTTTCCGAGCTCGCGGACCGCAAAGAAAAAGTAAAAAAACCAGCTGGCCAAGCTGATTATAAAAGTTTAGTTCCTTTGCAAGAAATTATCGCTGAAAGTTTTAATGTTGGCAAGAACTCTAAAAAAGTTCAGGCCGAATATCAAAGTATGATAGAAAAAGGTAAGAGTGAGTTTAATATATTGTTAAATCTGACTGTCGAAGAACTCAAAAAAATCACCATTCCAAAAATTATGGAAGCCATAAAACGCGTTCAGGAAGGCAACCTCATCATCAAGCCCGGCTATGACGGAGAATATGGAGTTGTCAAAATATTTAGCGAACAAGAACAGGATAAGAATAAACAAGAGACACTATTTTGATAATAAAAACGTTAGGGGCGTATTGCAATACGCCCCTACATTTTTATTTCTTCTTTTTCTTCTTCACGGTTTTCTTTTTTGATTTGCATTTTTAACCATCACCGGTTATTAGTTTCTTAAAGCCTTTATTTTTATGATAATAAACCGCTATAAGCGCTGCGGTTACTGCTCCTATAAAATTTACAAACAAATCAATAGCATTGTTCATATAACCGCCGACTCCCTTCTCCGCGCCCAGAAAAACAACCGCAGAGAGTTCTATAAACTCTATCAAAGTGCCGACCCCGGCAGTCATAAACACAAGAATAATAAAAAGATGAAGGCCGTGTTTTTTACTTAGCTGTTTTTTATTTTTGCGGAGCCATTTTTTTAGAAGCATTTTTGCTCGCCCCCCATTTATTCAATCTTTCAAAAAATTCAGCCATATATTTATGGCGCTTTCCGTCGATTTTTGGAAGGATGATTTTTTTATGTCAACTTTTTTATCATGAAGTTTTGTTCCTATTTCACCGGCAAATATAGAAGTTTGCCTTATTCCAATCGCGCCCATAGCGTCTAATTTGTCAATGTCAAACAGAATTTTGCCTCTTTACAGTTTTCGAACAGCCTGCTTCTAAATCAGGCCGAAAGCCATTAGGGGCATGCCGGGAAGAGTCATTGAATAATCAGAATATCCTAAAACAAAACCATCGCCTAAAGCTAAAAGGACTTCTTCCAGTTTCCCGAAAGCATTATAAATTTTGGCTATCGGTTGGCCTTTTTTCACAAAAACTCCGGGTCCTGTTAAAAATCTGATGATGCCGCTGGTTGAACTTAGAGGTTTGTTGGAATATTTAAGAATTTTTTCTGGATTTGTTTCTGAAAAAGAAAAATTAAAAGGTTTTTCCGTAAACTCAGGCAAGGGTCTCACCATTTGCAGATGCGCCAGAATCTTCCAAATCGCTTTTACCCCCGATTCAACATTTGCTTCATTGATGACATATGATTCTCCCAATTCAAGAGATAAAGCCGGAATGTTCTGTTGAAGCAAACTGTAAGAAAGGGTAGCGCTGGTATCTTCAGTGTCAAGGATGGTCAAAAGACCGGTTTGTTGGCTCAATTCTTTGGTTTTTTTATAGGCCTGCTGGCAATTCGGGCCGGGGCAGGGGTCTATTAAAGCGTAGGGAATAGATTTTTTCCAATCATTATGAAGGTCCAAAACTAAAGTCGGTTTAGTTTGAATAATGTTAGTAAATATTTTATCTGCTATCCTTTCTGCTAAAGAACCCTGTTTGTTCCCGGGGAATGAACGGTTAAGATCCTCTAGTGTTAAAGCTATATGTCGAGAAATCGTTTCAAAACCAAGAGGATTCATTAAGGGAAAAGTATAAAGAGCTCCTTTTAATAAATTTTTTTTGATTTTTTTAAAAATTTCTTGGACAACAACTATTCCTCCCACCTCATCGCCGTGAACGCAAGCGGCTAACCAAACAACGGGTCCGGGATTTGGGCTTTTGGCCAGCATTAAAGGCAGACTTCGTCGAGATAAATCAGAACCAGTTAAAATTTTCAAAGAAGAATATTTGATGTGAGGCGGCAAATTTTCAAGTATTTTTTTGTTCATATAAAAAATGTTAAAAGTAAATTTAAAAAGAAAAATTTGCAAAGTTTGGCGGTGTTTGTTGGACGAAATACGAACTTTCTTTGACGATCTGCTCTGAACAAGCAGGGCGGCGTGGCTTTGCTTTAGACGCCGAGGGAATTTGCGCCAGCGTTAGCCGGCGCGCCGCATAATGATTGTTTATTTCCAACGATACACGTGCGCGCCTATGTACATAGCAAGCATTTCTATTTTCTCTTTTTTATTTGAATGCAAAAGACATGAGCACAATAGTTAAAGCATTAAGAACCACTAATAGTACTCTTTGTTGCCAGGTCGTTGCAAGAGGATGTATTAAAATATAGATCGTGTAGATTATCGCGACAATCGCCGCGCCAAGAAAGTTTCCTTTTATCATAGTTTTACTTGTCCCGCAGCGAGCTCTGCTCTGCTGCCGGGATGGTTAAGTTTGATTAATCAAATACATCGACCTTTTTACTCTTCCAATATTTTTTTATTTTCCAAATTTGGTTCTATTGCATTGCTTGCACAACATTTGGCAATTTTTTGAAACGGTTTTTCCGCCTTCGTGCCAAGGCTTGATGTGGTCGGCTTCCATTTCTTCTATCTCAAAATGTTCTTTGCATTTCTTGCAAATGCCTTTTTGTCTTTCATAGGCCTCTCTTTTCTGTTTTTCTGTAAATGCCCTGATGTTCAAGAATTTTTCATTTCTAGTCAAAACATACGGATAAATTCCGGATTTTTTTGTTACATCTTCATCCTGCATTAATTCCTTTATTTCTTTCTCGATTTTCTTTGAATCTATTTTTTCATTTTTAAATTCGTTATATAAAGGTCCAAACTCCACGCCTCTCATCTCTTTGCGATAATTTGGAAAAACTGCTTTTATCCAATTTATGACACTTTGAAAATAAAGCCATAACTCGTTAGCATTCGGCTCGCGCTGATGTTTAGACATATAATCTTCTATCTTGCCGCTGCTTATCCACCTG
The DNA here is from genome assembly GCA_018896645.1 of Patescibacteria group bacterium. Classification (NCBI taxonomy): domain Bacteria; species Patescibacteria group bacterium. The sequence continues at coordinate 25,091 of JAHIMF010000025.1, forward strand.
ATTGCGGTTTCTAAATATTCCTGCCGTATTGCTACGCCTTTTAAATAATCGCTTGCTATGCCATAAGCGGGACATCCTGATTTGCTGAAATATCTTCATCGCTGTTTTTATACCCGTCTGAAACTTCTTTAATCGTAATTTCTTTAAGTTCAATTTTCATATTATTATTTTTTATTATTTTTAACGTCTAATAATTTTTTAACTTCGCGATCAAAATCGGAAATATAGTTTTTATCTTGAAT
>JAHIMF010000026.1 GCA_018896645.1 Patescibacteria group bacterium
ACAAAGAAAAAGCGGTTTGGTATTATAATCAACTGAAGGACATCTCTCCGGAATCAGCGGCGTTGTTTGAGGAGAAGGTAAATAGTTTATAATTTTTGACAAGGACGTATATCTGGATGATTTTTAATTGTTATCAAGGCAAGATATTGAGTTAACAGAGTTAATAAAATAGTTAATAAAGTTAATAAACTAATTAAGATAAAATAAAAATATGTACATTCCATGCTTTAAGAAAACAATTTTGGCAGTTTTTTTGGCAAGTTTTTTGCTGTTGCCTTTTTGCCTGGGGGCTGCGAGTACTACCAGTGAATTAGTAAAAACTGCTGATAGTAGCTCGGTGTATTTGGTGAAAGATGGCGTCAAGCATGTGTTTCCGCACGAGGCGATTTATTTATCCTGGGGTTATCCGGCGGACTATTCAACAGTGGTGACTGTTTCTTTCGATGTTTTGGAATCGTATGCCCTTGGCGACCCAGCGCCTTTTAGGACTGGTTATATGTTTAGAGGAACAAGCGGCAGTTTGCATGGCAAGGAAGCGAGCGCGGTTTTTATCGCTGATGGCAGTAAAATAAGACCGATTTACAGTGGAGAAGTGTACCAAACCTTATTTAACGATCCTGATTGGAATTTGGTTACCTGGATTCCTGATGATTTTTTGAGCAAGTTTGATTTTGAACTGGGGGAAATGGTTTTGAGTGATAATTCTCATCCTAATGGGGTGTTGATAGAGTATAATGAATACTCGGGCGTTAGATATTTGATTGAGAATGGTAAAAAAAGAATGATTGATAGTTCAGCTTTTAGCGCTAATAATTTTGATGAGACTCGGGTTGTTAATGTTGCTTTTACAAAATATAATTATCCTGACGGCGAGGCTTTGGGGGTTCAAGAAGAGGTTTGGTCCGAGCCGTTTGCTACAGTGGTTATTATTGAACCAGAGCCAGAACCAGAGCCGGAGGATACAACGGTTTATGCCAGTTATTCGCAGAAACACATTTCAACTATTGAGTATCCGGAAGATTGGGTAAGAAGCGCTTATTTTAATGCCGCGGATAATAGGCATGAGATATATTTTGAGAATCCAGCGGCTGATGGGGCATTTGGCGCCACTTTTAAAGCGAGTGTGGCTGTGGTTTTTGAGGGAAGCATCAATAGCCCAAGCACAATGGAGGATTATAAAAAAGTTTTAAATAGAATAACTTTTTTGGACAATATTATTTATAATGATCTATCCATAGAGAGTCAGGAAGACCTAGTTGTCAATGATTTGGGTTTAACGGAAAAGATTGTTGAGTTTAAAGTTGAAAAGAGCGGCCGGAATATCAAACAAAGGGTTTATGATTTTACTTCAGAAACCGAAGAGATATATATGGCGATGTCCGCATTGGTTGATAACTGGGCGGATTATGAAATTATTTTTGGCCATATTTATTCTTCTTTTGCGCCGAATAAAGATCAGGGGTTCTCTGGCAGAAATGATTTGGAAGTGGTTGGCTGGGGTTTTACGGATGCAAGCAGTGTTAAATTTGGCGGAACAGCAGTTGCTTATGTGGATATAAAGAATAGCGGGGATACAGCCATCAGTTTATCCAATACGGTAAAGTGCAAATTGACAGTAACCTTGCCGGTCTCTTTGGGAGCTGCGATTCTTACTCAAGAGCCTTATATTACAAATGGCGATTCATTTCTGCCCGGCGAAACTGCGAGAGTAGAATTTAATGGAATAGTTTTGGACGCGACAGGAGAATATGATTTTGCGATTTTAGCTAATTCTAACTCGTATTTCCAGGAGACTACATTAGATGATAACTATAATGATATTGCCAGCCGGAAAATTATTGTTGAATAATTTGAAAAAACATTGATATTTATGATGAAAAGTTTTTTATTTATAATCATAGGTTTTGCTTTAGTTGTTTCTTTGTCAGCTTGCGGGACAAAGGTTGCTGATGATAGTAATACTGTTGAGCAGAAAGATGTTGAGTCAGCAGACATAGAAGTTAATGATAGTGTTGATAAAGTTAATAAAGTTAATAAAAACGAATCAGCTGTTTTCTTTTTGAGTATTGATGAAGAAACCTTTGAGATTGAGACTCCGCTCCAAGAAGAATTTAGCGCCTATGATATTTTGAGTTTATATGCGGCGAAACAGGGAGTCGAGCTCAAGACAAAGGGGTATTCTTTTGGTATGTTTATTGAAGGGATCGGGGAAAAGATCGGTGATGCGGATAATTTTTGGCTTTTTTATGTTAATGACAAATTGGCGAATTCTTCGGCAGACACAACCATCGTGCAGCCAGGTGATGTTATAAAGTTTGAGTTTACGAGCAACAACCCGTTTTAAATCGTCTTGGTAATTGATAGTAATAAGCGCGGTTTCGCTTTGCCCTGAACCATGCGCTTACGCTTAGGTTCAGGGCTTTGCCCAACCTCGCGTAACTCATTATAATTTGTTGTTTTAAGAAATTAGGTCCTGGAGAAAAGAATAGTAAATAATAAATAGTAAATAAAAAGATATGCAACAAACAATCAAAAAGATATTATTTAGATTTCCAAGCAAAAAAGGAGAGCAGGCACTGAATGAATGCCTGGAATTTCTAACAAATAAAGGAATTGAATTTGAAGTTGCTTGGCACACTGACGAAAGCGGGAAATATTTTTTAGCTAAATCAACCAATTTAGATCAGGGGCAAATAATCACCAGCGGCGCTAATTTAATTGAATTAGACAAAAATATTAAAGACGCAATTTATACGGCTTTTAATGTGCCGGCTTATTATTGTGATTATTCAAAAATTAGAAATATAAATGAGCCTGCCAGAGAATTAAAATATGCCACCATATAATTTTCCATCAGACAGCAGTCAAAAAAATATAATAAAAGCATTTAAGAAAATTGGCTTTATCGCAGATGTTGCTGGTGGCAAGGGGAGCCACATCAAAGTTATTGAACCGAGAACTAAAAAGTGGATAATAGTGCAGAACAAAATATATAAAGAGGCCATCAGAAGTTATATAAAATTTGTTGAAGAATTGGGATATAATGCTAATCAGTTTATAAAATATCTTTAGGTTCTTAAGGTTCTTAAAAAACATGAAAAAAGAAAATGTTAAAAAAGTTATAGGATATTGGCAGAAAACCGCCAAACGTGATTATGATACTATGCTTGGATTGTTTAAAATCAAGCGCTATCCAGAGAGTTTATTTTATGGTCATATTGTTTTGGAGAAGATATTAAAAGCCCTGGTGGTTAAACATACTGAAAAAGAAGCGCCATATATTCATGATTTGTTGCGATTACGAGAAATTTCCGAGACAGATTTGTCAGAAGAACAGATAGATTTGTTAGATACAGTGAATGATTTTAATATTCGCGCTCGTTATCCCGAACGTAAATTACAGTTTTATAAAAAATGTGATAGAGAATATGTCAAGGATTATCTTGATAAGATAATTAAATTATACAAAGAATTATGTCAAAAACTGAAGCAAAAAAAATAGTAAAAAATTATGCTGAAAAATTAAAAGAGCAGGGTTATTCGTTTTCTGCCGTCTATTTATTTGGTTCTCATGTTCGAGATAAAGCGAACAAATGGAGTGATATTGATGTAGCGGTAGTATCGGATAGATTAAAGCGAAATATAGACAAGAACAGATTCTTATTATGGAAAATGAGAAGGGACATAGATACTAGAATTGAGCCCCACGGCTTTACAATAAAAGATTTTCAGGATGAGTGTGATCCAATGGCTTATGAAATAAGAAAAACCGGAATTAAGATAGCTTGACCAAGAAATTGAGAAATTAAAGATGGAAATAATTAATAACTGGTAATTGTTTTTGTGGCATTTTGTGAATTCGTGTATAGTTTAAAAAAGAATAATAAACCAATAAATTAATAAATTAGTAAATCAAACTTTATGAACAAGAAAAAAACCCTTATCGCAATTTCCTTGATTGCCTTTGGTGCAATCACTCGGCTTTTACTAAAAGATTTGCCCAATGTGGAGACCATCACTATTACCGCGCTTTTAGCCGGCAGTATGCTTGGCTGGGGTTATGCCATTGTGGTTGCTCTTTCAGCTATGGCAATAACTGATGTGGTTATTGGTAATGATTCAATTTTGCTCTTTACTTGGAGCGCTTTTGTGATAATCGGATTATTGGGTGTGATTTTGCGCCATAAAAGCAAGACAGGAGCAAAGTATATTTTGCAGATGACTGGTTTGGGTATGGGGGCTTCGGTTTTCTTTTATTTGTTTACTAATTTTGGCGTTTGGCTTCTTTGGCCGCAGATGTATGTGCATACCTGGCAAGGACTCGTCCAGTGCTATGTTATGGGTTTGCCGTTTTTGAAGTATAACATGTTGGGAAATTTGGTGATTGTGCCGGTGGTAAGTTCGGTTGTGGTGTTTGCGCCGCAATGGTTAAAGTTGTACAATAGAAAGAAGGAATATGTGAAAAATTAATTTTTTGTTTATATCTATGGAGATTACTAAAAAACAATTTGATTCCCTAGCGACTAAAAAAGATATTGGAGTTTTTGGAAAGAATTTAGAAAACAAGATCAGCTCTACGGATAAACGGTTAGATACCGTAGATAAACGGTTAGACACTGTAGATAAACGGTTAGATACCGTAGACAAACAGTTAGATACCGTAGATAAACGGTTAGATACCGTAGCTAGGCATGTTTTAGGAAATGCTGATGGCATTCAAAGAGTGGAAGAAAAAGTAGATTCAACCAATGAAGGCATGCAAAAGGTTTTAGAGAGCAATGATAAGCTTATTACAAAATTAGACGCGATGAGGCAAGAGCAAGTATTTTTGTCAGGCACAGATACCAGACAGCAAGAGGATCTAGATAATAATAGGTTGAGAATTATTGATAATTCTAAACGAATTGGCAGACTTGAGGAAAAGGCGGGGGTTAAAAATGGGATTGGCCGATTTGCATAACATTGTGAATTGCGATGAGAGTTATCCACACTTTTTTGGGAATGAATATTCATTTTGTGGTATAATAATATCAAGAAATCAAAAAAATAAAAGAATAAAAAATCAAAAAACTGTTTTCTTGATTTCTTGTTTTCTTGTTTAGTAACTCCCATGCCTTATATTCAATTAAACTGTTTTTTGATTTTATTAATCAGGAGGTTAAATCAGTCCGAATATTTTTGAATTCGGATTTTTTTTAGATAAATTTAAAGGTCGACTTCATTTTATTTATAATTGTTTAAATAAAATAGAATATGAAGAAACACATTTTTTCATTTATAGGTATAGTTTTTGTTATTTCTTGTTTATCCGCACCAGTGTCTTTATTAGCCGCAGTAAGCTTTGATGCTGCCACTAACATCACAATTCCGACTGGAAGCATTGCCCTAACAATTAGTTCCGGTTCAACAGCTAATACAGTAACGGTTAATGATACTAACCTAACAATTGTTTTAGCGGGCGGCCAAAGCATTACGATTAATTCAGCACAGAAACGAATGTTTTCGCTTACTGGGAGGACTTATACCCAAGAAAGCCAGACTTATACTAGCAGCCAGTCAAGTTTATCTTTAACTTTAAGCAGTGGGGAACCAACCGAGACATTAACTGTCACTCCTTTGGATGAATATTTTTCTGGTTCTGGAGGAGGCGGCGGCGGAGGCGGAGGCGGCGGTGCCGGTGCAGCGCCAGCAGTTCCAGCTCCCGCCCCAACGCCAACAGAAGAGCCAGCTCCAACTAAGAGCGCCTGGGAGATTCACTTAGAGAATATTTATACTGAATCACGAGCAGTTTTTGGGGGCAAAGGCGCGGTTTTGGCTAATGTAGGCATAAGCGAGGATACAACCGCCGAACAAGCGGCCGAGGCTAAATATGTAGCTCCATTAGTAAGCGGCGCTGGAGTTAGTGTCAGCAGTGAGAACAAGAGCCGAATGGTGAATTTTGTGAATTATGGCACCCAAACTACTTTAAGGTTAGGCGCTGGTGAACGAGCCGGCGTGCTTTATTGTTTTCAAGATGTTTATGGTGAACTGCCAGCCACTCAAGATGATTGGGATGATGTGGTTAAAATTGCTAATGGTAGATGGCCCAAGCAGACAGTGGCGGCTAAAGAGGCGGAAGCAGAGGTAATATTTAAGAAGATTTATTTACGTGAGCCAGATAGAACCAATCTTCATGATGACGCCGCAGTAGTGGTTATTACTTATGGTTTAAAGCCAGTACATCGGAGCTTGGTGAATGAAAGAGCTGCGATGAAAAGTTTTGCGCATATTTACAAGAGAGCACCGATTTCAAATTTGGATTGGAAAATCCTCCGGGCGATTGCGGAAAGCGGGGCAACCCGTTAAATACAAAAATAAAGTTAACTAAGTTGGTTAAAGATGTTTATTTTTGGTTGTAAGCTTAGCTAAAAATAAACAGTCAAAAAGGTCGAACCAATAATGGCTAAATACTAGAACGAATTATATTTATGATAAATCTATGACAAAAAGAACACCTATACGATATTTATTGGTTATAATTTTATCTGTCGCGCTTATTTATACGGTTGTCAGCGCCGCGACTACTATTAGCGATAGTATTTCCACTGGCGGCACTTTATCAGCGACAGGGGCAACTACTTTGAGCAGTACTTTAGGGGTGTCTGGACTTGCCACCCTTACCGGTGGTTTTGATTCAGCCGCTTCTTCAACTGTAGACCAAAGATTGGCAGTTCAGGAATTGTATGTGTATGGCAATGCCAGTACTACTGGCACCCTAACAGTCACTGGCGCTTCCACTCTTACTGGCGCTGTTACTATGACCGGTGGTTTTGATTCAGCCGCTTCTTCAACTGTAGACCAAAGATTGGCAGTTCAGGAATTGTATGTATACGGCAACGCTACAACCACTGGTGCGGCTACCACAACTCTGAATGCTGCTTTTCTCCAAGGATTCTATTCTGCTGCTTCTTCAACCGTAGCAGGCAATTTAACTGTTACTGGTACTTTTAGTCCGACTGATTTTAATCCTACTGGTGATGCTAATATTGGTGATAGTTTGTTAGTTGCTGGCAATGCCACAACCACTGGCGCGGCTACCACAACTCTGAATGCTGCTTTCTTGCAAGGATTCCACTCAGCTGCTTCCTCAACCGTTGACGGCGCTTTAACAGTCACTGGCGTTTCCACCCTTCAAAGCACTTTAATATTGACTGGTCTCGCCACCCTTACCGGCGGTTTTGATTCAGCCGCTTCTTCAACTGTAGACGAGAGATTGGCAGTTCAGGAATTCTATGTGTATGGCAATGCCAGTACTACTGGAAGTATTACCGTTGCCAGCGCTTCTAGTACTGAAGCATGGATTAACGCTTCAACCACGGTAAAGGAGCTCTCGGTGGATGGTAATTTTATTCTCTTAGCTAGCGAATCCTCTGCGGCTGATGCCGCTACTACTACCGAGCCAACCGAGGCTTGTGATAGCACTGTTTATGGGCGTTTAATCGTCGTGGAAGAAATAGACGATGTTAATGACGCTTGGCTCTGGTTCTGCGGGCAATCGGCAGCCGGTACCTATGCTTGGAAATTGATTGATAATAATAATTAATGGCGCGTATGTTTTATTAGTTATTTATCGAGTTATATGAATAAAGCTCCGTTTCAAAGTAAAATTTAGAACGGAGCTTTTGTGTTAATCTATTGTAGGCGGCTATCACTGGCCGAATTTATTAAGTGTTTTTTGGCTTATCTTCGTATGTTTTTATTGTTCCGGTAATCATTCTTTGGGTAGTAAATTTTTTTTCGATTACCTGACGCGCATTTTTACCAAGACTCTCGGCGATTTTGTGGTTGTTTGCTAAATACCCAATCTTTTCCGCAATTGCCTGCGGATTTTTTGATTCTATAATTAACCCAGATTTGCCATCTTCTATCATTTCTGGGATTGCCGCGACATTCGTGGCAACAATCGGCAGTTCAGCGGCCATGGCTTCCATAAGCGACCAGGGCTGGCCTTCTTTGATTGACGGGAGAACAAAGATATCAAAGGCTTTTAAGTATTGATGGGCGTTTTTTATTTTTCCAGTGAGGATGACTTGATTTTCGAGGTTGAGCTCTTGGATAAGGTTTTCTATATTTTTGCGTTCAGCGCCGTCACCGATAATTAATAATTGATAATTTCGGCCAGAGGCCCATCTGCCTTTAGTTGAGGCTGGAATAATTGATAATTGACTAACGGCTTTGATAAGATATTTAAGACCTTTATTTTTATAGAAGTTGGCGATGGTGCCGATGACGATGCTTGACTGCTTGACTGCTTGACTGCTTGAGGTGAGTTTTTGACGCGCCTCTTGGCGATTAAGGAAGGTGAGTTTGTTTAAGTCAATGCCATTGTAAATAGTTTTAATTTTTTCAGCAGGAGCAATGCCGAGTTTGATGGCGAGTTGGCGATGGGCTTCACAGTTATTAATAATAATGTCTTTGTACTTGCCGGTCCATTTTTCAGCTTTAATGTAAAGCCATTTCTTCCACCATGGTATGTCCTCGAGAAAGGCCCAGCCGCCAATTCTATAAATAACATGCAAATTTTGCGAATGAATGCCAATTTTGCGAATATGCGAATTATAATTTTTTGCGGCAAGGGAGCCGAGGACCCCAGCTTTAGTGGAATGCAGTTGCAAAATGTCGGGTTTTATGGTGTTTATAAGTTTTTTTAACTCAAAATAGGCCAAAATGTCTTTATGGGGTATGATTAACCTGCCCAAGTGTTTAAGCCGCCAAATTCGGCAATTTTGAGCCTTCAGGCGGTCTAAAAAATCACCACCAGGCTCGTCAGCCGAGGAGGCAGGTCCTGCGGCAACAGTGATGTCGTATTTCTCGGGGTCCCTGCCTTCGCCAAGGCTTCGGCGGGCGAGAAGATGAGTTATTAACTCAAAAAGGTAGCGCTGGGCGCCGCCAAATTCGGATTGGGTGATGATGTATAGTATTTTCTTTCTTTGGGTTTTTTCCATAATTTAATCATACTTTACCGGGAGAGAATAATCAAGGAATTGCATTTAAAACATTTCGGTCAGAGGCCGATCAGTCTTTGGCTAAAAAGCTAAAAAGCATTAAAACAAAATTGCTTTCATGTTTTAACGTTCTTGGCTTTTATGATTTATTTGACTTTAATTTGTAATATGCTATTATAGAGGCAGTGATTATTTTTAATTTAAAGAATGTATGGTTACCATAACATTTGAACAAAATATTAATATCAAAAAGTTTAGGTTTAGGGATATTTTAGATTTTAAGGACTATCTGGACAGGAATTTTTATTTTACCAAATTAATGGAATTAGATGATTCTGAATTGACGCCAACCATGAGAGAAAAAATAGGGGAAACCAAAAAAATGAATGCTTCTCGTTTTACAAATGTATAAAAATAATGCGAATAAATAAAATTATAGAAAGAAAAGACATTGCCTTATATTTGGAACGAAGAGGATTATTAAAACAATACAAAAAAGCTAAAAATTTTATTTTATTGGGAAACTTTTGGTCGGTCGATTTTAAGAAAAGAGAACCTAAAAAAGATCAAGTTAGGTATTTTAGGATAAATAAACAATTTAGAGCATTGGCTTATTTAGACGGAGAGACCTTAGTTGTTTTTGACATTGATAGCCATTGATGAGTTAGTATTAATAATACCCTTGGTTTGGCCGGGGTATTTTTAGTTAAAAAGAGGCAGATTGACTTATTTTTTTATTTATGTTAGGGTAGATTAAGATTTATAGGGGGGTTATAAGAGCTTTCTTTTTAATTATGATGAATGAAAATAACACAATCTTAGTCACTGGCGGAGCCGGGTTTATTGGTTATCATGTCACTAAAAAATTGCTTGATCAAGGCCATAGAGTGGTTGTGGTTGATAATTTTAATCCTTATTATGATCAGAATTTGAAAAAAGCTCGAGCCATGAGGTTGGCGATTTATCCAAACTGTAAAATTATACGAGCTGATATCCGCGATGTTGAAGAGATGAGGCGAATTTTTCAGCAATATAGGTTTGATAAAATCGTTCATTTGGCGGCGCAGGCCGGGGTTAGATATTCTCTTAGTCATCCTTTGATTTATGGTTCAACCAATGTTCAGGGAACCTTGAATTTATTGGAGCTCGCTCGTCAGTTTAAGGTTAAAAATTTTGTGCTGGCCTCCAGTTCTTCCGTGTATGGCAAAGTTGATGAGTTTCCATCCCGTGAGGATTTTCGGTTGCATACGCCGGTTTCTTTGTACGCGGCGAGTAAACAGGCCTGTGAGCTGATGGCGCATTCTTACCATCACTTGTATAAGATGAAAATAACCTGTCTGCGGTTTTTTAATGTTTATGGTCCTTGGGGTCGGCCGGATATGGCGTTGTTTATATTTACGGATTTAATCACTAAAAATCAACCGATTGAGGTTTTTAACTATGGTGAAGCAGAAAAAGATTTTACTTATGTTGATGATATTGCTGATGGCGTGGTTTCCGCTGTGGCAAAAAATTTAGATTATGAAATAATTAATCTGGGCAATGGCCGGCCGATTCCTTTGATGCGCTACATTGAATTGATTGAAAAAGGATTGGGCAGGGTTGCAGAGAAAAAGATGATGCCTCCGATTCCTGGTGATGTTCAGAAATCATGCGCGGACATTACCAAGGCTCGAGAATTATTAGGATATAGCCCCAAGACGCCGGTGGAAGAAGGGATTAAGAGATTTGTTAGGTGGTATCGTGAGTACCATAAGATTTAATTTGTGGATTTTTTACCAAGATAATTGATAATTAATAATTGATAATTAGACGATTGCTGGAGTAGGAATGTTATCAATTATTATTTATCAATTATTAATTATCGGGAAAATGACTAATCAAAAAATATGCATAGTAGGTTTGGGTTATGTGGGCCTGCCATTAGCTGCGCTTTTTTCCACGACTTATGATGTTGTCGGCTTTGATATAAATGAGAAACGAATTAAAGAATTAAAGCAAGGCAAGGATTCAACGGGTGAAGTGGAAGATATTGCAAATTACAATATAGAATTTACAACTGACGCGCATAAAATCAGTCATGCGGATTTTGTGATTGTGGCTGTGCACACGCCGATTGATAGAGCAAAGAATCCAGATTTAGGTCCTTTGAGAAGTGCGAGTAAAATCGTGGGACAGAATTTGAAAAATGGAGCGATTGTGGTTTATGAATCTACTGTATATCCTGGCTGTACAGAAGAAATTTGCGCGCCGATTTTAGAGCAGGAATCAGGCAAAAAGTGCGGGGCTGATTTTAAAGTTGGATATTCGCCGGAGCGGGTTAATCCGGCTGATAAAGAGCACACCATAGATAAAATCGTGAAAGTGGTTTCTGGATGCGACAAGATTACCATGGAAAGAATAGCTGAACTTTATGGTTCTGTAATTACTGCCGGCGTTCACAAAGCCTCGTCAATTAAAGTGGCAGAGGCCGCTAAAGTGATTGAGAATATTAAGCGAGATTTAAATATTGCCCTGGTTAATGAATTATCTTTAATTTTTGAAAAATTAGGAATAAATACGCGGGAAGTTTTGGAAGCGGCGGGGACTAAGTGGAATTTTAATTCCGGCAAATATTATCCAGGTCTGGTTGGGGGGCATTGCATTAGCGTGGACCCGTATTACTTAACGCATAAAGCTTTGGAAGTTGGCTATCATCCGCAGATTATTTTGGCTGGCCGGGCAACTAACGAATATATGGCGCGGCATGTAGCGGAGATGACGGTTAAAGAATTAAGCTTAGCTGGCAAGGTTTTGAAAGATTCCAAAGTTTTGATTATGGGGTTGACTTTTAAGGAGAATGTGCCGGACACGCGGAATAGTCAAGCCAAGCGGGTGATTGAATATCTGAAAGAATTTGGGGTTGATGTTTATGGGTATGAACCATTATTAAAAGATGATATTGAAGAGCAGTTTGGGGTTGAAAATATAAAAGAAATAAAGCCATTCGACAAACTCAGGCCAGGAAAACTAAGAAATAGAGAAATAAAGGACGACGACGACCCTAGTGACCAGTTACCAGTGACTAGTGACTATGACACAAAATTTGATGCCGTTATCATATTTAGTCCGCATAACGAGTTTAAAAAAATTACTCTTGACATTTTGAAAAATAAGATGAATGATAAGCCGATAATTGTAGATATCAAAGAATTTTTTAATAAAGACAAAGCTAAAGAATTAGGATTTGCGTATCGGTCGTTGTGAATGTGGTAATCAAGTGATTAGGTAATTGAGTAATTAAGGATAGAATTTAATTGTTGTTCTTTTTCACAATTCAGGCAAGGGGAGATTGTTATGAAAGTAGATTCATCGGAGTTACCAGATAATATTATAAAGAAAATCAAGGCGGCAGCTTATTTGGATATAGACCCAGTAGAGGCCGCCTATGCCGAGGCTGTCAGGGCTTTGCATAAGGAAATTTTTGTCCACGGTTCTGATTTCACCCCCTTGGAGTTGAGACTTTTTAAGGAAAGGATGGAGTCTATCCACTCAGATTTAAAAGTTCTTAATATTAAACTCAAAGCTTTTAAAGAATATGTGTTGGAATAGAGGAGGATTTGTGATGGCGAAAGCAAATTTGGCAGGTTTGACTCCCGAGGCAGTGGTATTGATAAAGAATGAGTTGAAATGGGCAGAAGAGCATTTGCGGGAAGTCGAATATGTTATTCACAAGGGGAGACAACCGCATTCAGAGTATTCAATTGATATAGTGGCTGGTCTTGTAAAAGCCCGTGATGGTATTGACGAAATTCAAGGGATTTTGACCAGACTCAAGTAGTTGTTTGTATTTTTAGGGCTGTTAGACAGATTTGTCTGATAGCTTTTTTTCTTGACTTTTTTTATTACGATATTACGATATTACGATATATCGTAATATCGTAATATCGTAGGATTGTAAATTTTGCTCCGACGTTCCGAAATATTGGAACGAAACAAAAAATAGCCATTTTCGGCTGTTAAAGCATTTTAATGTTTCATTTACACCATTTGAAACATTGACTGGTTTGATTTGAAATCAGACCGTGAACTGATTTTATCTAATTTTTTAACTAGTTTTTAGCTAACTTTTGGGATGGGTAGGCATTGACTATTTTAGAGATATAGCTATAATATAAACATAACCCAATTAAGTTATTTAAATAAGACTTTTGCCTAAAAAGGCGCTAGTCTTATTTTTAGTTGATTTTTAGCTGATTTTAGCGTAAGATTAAGAAAAGTAATTAATCATGGGGGATGAGCCATTGGGATTATAAAGCTCTTAATGACTCGTAACTTATCTCTCGTGATTTATCCACAATGACTAATACCAGGAAAACCCCCGCACCAACCCCTCGTAAAGTTCGGAGTGGTGCGGGGCAGGCAATTTTAGTAACAGGAGGAGCCGGATTTATTGGCTCTCACCTTTGTGAGCGGCTTTTGGGCGAGGGTAATGAGGTGCTGTGCTTGGATAATTTTTATACTGGGTCAAAAGAGAATATTAAGCATCTGATTGATAATAAGAATTTTGAATTGATTCGGCATAATATTAATTTACCGATTTTTTTAGAAGTGGACCAGATTTATAATTTGGCTTGCCCCGCGGCGCCGCCGCATTATCAAAATGATCCGATTGAAACCACCAAGACTTGTGTTATTGGTATGATAAATATGCTTGGTTTGGCCAAAAGGACTGGCGCTAGGATTTTACAGGCATCAACTTCAGAGATATATGGCGATCCTCTAGAGAATCCGCAAAAAGAGACCTATCGCGGTAATGTAAATACTTTGGGTCCCCGAGCCTGTTATGATGAAGGTAAGCGGTGCTCTGAAACTTTGTGCATGGATTATTATCGCCAGCATCAAGTTGATATCAGGATAATCAGGATTTTTAATACTTTTGGTCCGCGGATGGCGCTTAATGATGGCCGGGTTGTTTCTAATTTTATTATTTCTGCTTTAAAAAATGAGCCGATTACAATTTATGGCGACGGCAGCCAAACTCGCAGTTTTCAATATGTTGATGATTTAGTCAGCGGGATGATTAAGATGATGGAGCAAGATGATTTTGTCGGTCCGGTTAATTTGGGAAATCCCGATGAGCGGAGCATCAGAGAGCTGGCTGGAAAAATTATTGGTTTAACTGATTCACGCTCACAAGTAATTTATAAACCATTGCCAGAAGATGATCCGAAAGTCCGAAAACCAGACATTACTTTAGCCAAGGAGAGGCTGAACTGGGAGCCAAAAGTGGGGCTGGAGGAGGGGCTTAATAAAACTATTGATTACTTTAAGAACATAATGCAAATCTAAAAATATAATCCAAATCTGCCCGCCTTCGCTGAAGTCGCCGACGCTCCAAAGCTATGGCGACGGAGCGCTACGGCGGGCAGGCAAATGATATCTAAATTTATGAATTTACGAATACTTATATTTTCACTTGCCTACTTTCCCCATGTGGGAGGGGCAGAAGTGGCGATACGAGAGATAACTGGCCGACTCTCTGATTTTGAGTTTGACATGATAACTTGGAATATTGATGCTAAAAAAAATAAAGAAACCAGAAATAAAGAAATAAAGAAATTAAGGGACGCGAATACTACAAATGCTAAGCTCGAGAGGGTGGGCAATGTTAATGTTTATAGAATTTCATGTCCTAAGTTTTTATTTCCAGTTTATGCATACAGAAAAGCTAAAGAATTGCACAAACTGAATAATTATCAAATTGTTTGGGGAATGATGGCGAATCTGGCGGGGCTTGGAGCTCTACTTTTTAAGTTGAGGTTCAATAAGGTTAAGTTTCTGCTGACGCTCCAGACTGGCAATGATGATAAAAAGGTTTGGCAAAAGACCTGGTGGTGGCGGCCGTTGTATAAGATGATTTACAGGAAGGCCGATTATATTCAGGCGATTAGTAATTATTTGGCGGAACGAGGGAAGCGATTTGGCGCAAAATGTCGGATTGAAATTATACCCAATGGAGTGGATTTGAGTATATTTCAAGAAACAAGAAAAAAGAAACAAGAAACTAAGGCTGCGAATATCACGGATATTGGGCTTGATGATAAAGTTATTATTACTGCTTCAAGATTAGTGGAGAAAAATGGGTTGAGCGATTTGATAAGGGCGATTCAATTATCCCAGCCTCAACCAAAGGCAGATGGGCCTCTGTCCCAAAAGGCTGGTCCGCCTCTGGCGGAAATTATCAATTATCAATTATCAATTAAACTATTGATTGCTGGAGTCGGTGAGCTTGAAGGCGAACTTAAAAATTTAGTTAATAAATTAGGACTTGGAGACAAGGTATTTTTTTTAGGTCAAGTTGACCATGAAGAGTTAGCAAAATTATATAATGTGGTTTCAGTTTTTGTACGGCCGAGTTTGTCGGAAGGGTTGGGCAGCGCGTTTTTGGAGGCGATGGGAGCTGGGGTGCCTGTGATTGCCACACCAGTTGGCGGCATTCCTGATTTCCTCAAAGACGGGGAGACAGGTTGGTTTTGTGGGGTGAAAAATCCGAAAAGTATTGCGGGAAAAATTGATTACATCTTAGACGAGAAGAATAAAGATGAAGTAACTCGAGTTATTGAGAATGCTAGAAAATTGGTTGAGGAGGAATATAATTGGGAGAAGATTGCTCAAAAAATGGATAATATTTTTAAAAGTTTGTTATGAAATTAACAATTGCCGCTGGGATTTTTCCGCCGGATATTGGCGGACCGGCAACATATGTGGTGAAGTTGGGGACCGCACTGGTTACACGGGGTTGGGAGGTGCGGGTGGTTTGCTATTCATCAGATTTAAGATTTCAAGTTTCAGATTCAAATGATTATAAATTTAAAGTTTGTCGAGTTTCGCGAAAGGGAAACGTTTTTTTTAGATATTGGCGGTATTTTTGGCGGTTGGTGAAAGTGGCTAAGAATTCCGATGTGATCTATGCGCAAGGGCCGATTTCAGCTGGATTGCCGGCAATGTTGGCGGCAAAGATGATGAGGAAAAAGTTTATGATTAAAGTGGTAGGCGACCCAGCTTGGGAGCAGGCGATTGGCAAGGGATTGACTGATGATATGATTGATGAATTTCAGACAAAAAAATATAGTCGCGCTGAGCGCGACTCATATCACGCTAAGCGTGATGGAGGCAGAATTAAGCGTTTGAAGAATATAAGGCGCTTTGTTTGTAGACAGGCAGATTTAGTAATTACACCGAGTCATTATCTAAAAAGGATCGTTGAGGGTTGGGGTGTAGCAAAGGAGAAGATTGAGGTGGTTTATAATGCCGTGGATTTCACGATTCACGATTCACATAACACGATACAGGACGCGAATGACGAGAATATTATTTTGTCAGTGGGAAGATTAGTGAAGTGGAAGGGGATGGATAAACTGATTGAGATTATGCCGGAGCTACTTAAAATAAATCCGAAATTCAAACTTTATATTATCGGTGACGGTCCTGAGAAAAAAAATTATCAGTTATCAATTATCAATTATCAATTACAAGATAAAGTAAAATTAACAGGAAAGGTAAGCCACGAGAGAGTATTAGAATATTTAAAGAAAGCCAAAATGTTTATTCTAAACACTGGTTATGAAGGGTTGCCGCACATTGTTTTGGAGGCGATGCAGGCCGGTTGTCCTGTGATTACAACACGAGCTGGTGGAAATCCAGAAGTAGTGCGAGATGGGGAGAATGGTTTATTGGTGCAATATAATAATAAAGAGCAATTAAAAGGGGCTGTTTTGAAAATGTGGCGAGATAATGGTTTAAGGCAGAGATTAACAGAACAAGCGAAAATAGATTTAAAAAAGTTTGATTTTGAAAATATGATTAGTAAAACTGAAAAGATGATTATAAAAGTAATCAAGTAATTGAGTAATTAAGTAATTTTTTGAATATGAAACTATTAATGATAAGTGGTGATAGGAGTTTAGCCGCTGGGAAGCGCGGAGCGTTTTATTATATGCTTGAGGAGTTTAGGAAGTATTGGGAGAGGGTGGACATTGTGTGTCCACAAGTTACAAGTTACAAGTTACAAGATACAAACAAGTTACAAGATACAAGTTCCAAGTACCGAAAAGTTTTTGACAATGTTTATGTTCATCCGTCATCTCAAGCGATAATCTTTCAGCCATGGTTTATTTTGAGGAAGGGGCAGGAATTGCACAAAGAGCATCAATATGACTTGATGACGGTGCATGAGTATCCCCCATTTTATAATGGGATTGGAGCGCGGTGGTTATATAATAAGATTAAGGTGCCGTATGTGATTGAGTTTCATCATATTGTTGGCTATCCCAAGGCGGCTGATCTCAAGGAGGCGTTTTATAGGTTTTTATATAAAATTTTTGTGAAATATGTTTGCGCAAAAGCTAAAGTTGTGCGAGTTGTGAATCAGAAGCAGACAAGTGGATTTTTGAAAAAATTGGGAATTTCGGAAGATAAGATTAAAAACATTGGATCGCAGTATATTGATTTGGAGGTTTTCAAACCAGTGGATGTTGAGAAAAAGTATGATTTAGTCTTTGCTGGACGATTAGCGAAGAATAAGAATGTAAAGATGTTAATTGAGGCATTGAAGATTTTAAAAGATAGGGGCAAGGATTTGAAGTGCACGATTATTGGTGATGGACCCGAAAAAGAAAATTATCAATTATCAATTATCAATTATCAATTACAAGATAGTATTAAGCTGACTGGTTGGTTACCGACAGCCGAGGATGTTGCAAAAACGTACAATCAATCTAGACTTTTTGTGATGCCGAGTTTGAACGAGGGTGGACCGAGGGTGTGTTTAGAAGCTATGGCTTGCGGGGTGCCGGTGGTGACGACAAGAGTGGGGGTGATGATTGACGTGATTAAGGATGGGGTGAATGGCATGTTTTGTGGGTGGGATGCGGAAGATTTGGCTGATAAGATTATGAAAATACGAGAATATGAAAATATGAAAATAGGTGAGGCGGCGAGGAAGACGGTGATGCGGTTTGAGAGGAAGGAGATGATACGTAACTTGGCGGGAGAGTATCAAGAGATAATTAATAAAGTTGATGAATAGTTTAATAGAGTTAAAAAATTATGGAACCATTCGTGCGAATGGTTCACTAGTGTGAAACCATGAATATTTTAATAATATGTCAAAAATTAGCTGAAGATGATGACTTGCTGGGGGCGTTTGTGCCTTGGGTAAGGGCGATCGCGAAGCGTGTTGATAGCGTGAAAGTTTTATGTTTAGCTAAAGGCGAGTATCATCTACCAGAAAACTGTGAAGTATATTCTTTAGGAAAAGAGCCGGGTGTGAGTCGTTTTGGTCGCTGGCTGAATTTTATTAGATTAATGTTTAAATTGATGCCCAAGTGTGATGTAGCCTTTTCTCACATGAGCCCGATCTTTAGTATTGCTTCTTGGCCATTTGTGAAGTTATATCGCAAGAAAGCGACTTTATGGTACGCGCATGGGCATGCGGGTTGGAAAATAAAGTTAGCGGAGAAGTGTGTTGATGTTATTTTTACTTCTACGAAGGAAGGATGTCGGGTTGGGTCAGATAAGATCAAAGTGGTTGGACAAGGTATAGATATGAATAGGTTTAGACCTGTTGAAGACGGTAACAAGAAACAAGATCTTCGGCAAGCTCAGATTCTATTAAAAACAAGAAACAAGGACACAAAAAAATTTCAAACTTCAAACTTCAAGTTTCAAATGGTGTCTATTGGCAGAATAGCGCCTTCAAAAGATTATGAGACCATGATTAAGGCGGCGGAGGTTTTAGTCAAGCAAGGTGTGAGCGATTTTGAAATTAAAGTTTTTGGCAGGGCGAATTTGGCAGAACATGAGAAGTATTTTGATAAAATTAAAAAAATGGTAAAAAGCAAAGGGCTTGATGAGCAGATTAAATTTATTGGTGCGGTGCCGAATAAAGATGTGGTGAAATATTATCAAGAAGCAGATTTATATTTAAATATGAGCCATACTGGAAGTTTGGACCGGGCGATTGTGGAGGCGATGGCGTGTGGAACCATGGTGCTGACATGCAATGAAGCCGCAAGTGGGGTTTTGGAAAACATTGGGTTGGGGGAGCAGCTGATGTATCCGAAAGAAGATTATGTGGGTCTTGCAAATAAGGTTTTAGAAATTAAGAAATTGTATGATACACGAATGGCGACAAATGGACGACAAATAGCTACGAATTACAAATCCGACGATCAAAATATTGAAAAAATAAGAGATATGGGTCAGAAATTGAGGCAGGAAGTGGTGGGGAATCATAGTGTTGAGGCGTTGGGGGGGAAGATTGTGAAAGAATTTGACAATTTAGTTAAAATAAGGTAAGTTTAAAATATGATAAATTACACATTTAGAGTTATAATTGAGCCTGATGAGAATGGTACCTATCACGGTTATGTGCCATGTCTTCGCGGTTGTCATACTTGGGGAGAATCAATTGAGCTGACCCGGAAAAATTTAAAGGATGCAATCAGAGCTTATATTTCCAGCTTGGCAGCTGATGGCGAACCAATTCCTAGGGAGCAAGGTTTAGAATTATTTGAAACTATTTCTGAAACAGAAATCTATTCTGTTAAACCTTCTCCCCGCTATGTCTAAATTACCAATCTTAAAGGATAGAGATTTATTAAAAGTCCTTAAAAGATTAGGATTTTTTGAGCATCGACAGCGGGGCACGAGTCATTTAGTTTTAAAACATTCTGATAATAGAAGAGTTATTATTGCTGTTCATCAGGGTAAAGATATTCCTCGGGGTACTTTAAAGGCGATTTTAGAAGACGCGGAGATTAGCGTTGATAAACTGATAGAACTTTTGCATAGTTAATCGGATTGGAGTCCGATTTTTTAGTTAAAAAGAAAAACCGCAGGTTGCCAGAGAGACAACCTGCGGGGTGGGTGGTGGGTTTACTTGGGCCTACATTTCGGAACGGATACCGCAAGTAGTGCGGCTCCTACAATCATTCCGAGTAGCGAGGTCGATGGCTCTACTGAGATAAGGCCGGTGAAGAGCCGTATAAAATGTGATCCCGCCGAGAGACATAGTAGGACCCCCCGAGTGCCACCCCTATAAAACGAGACGGCCAGAATTTTGGAAGTTGCTTTCTCACTGTTTCTCCCTTCTTTGGGTTTAGGGTTGTTGGATAATAAATTTCAGATATTTCATTATAGCATACCAATTTTAAAAAGTCAAGGTTTTAAGGTATTTTTTTCCGCTAATGTTAGTCAATATAATAATCCGTTATAATCTGCTAAATCTGTTGTATGAAGATAATACTAACCACAACCCCTCAAGCTCAAGGCGACCTGGAACGCGCAGGTTTGCCGTTTCTTGGCATTGGCTATGTGTCCAGGCATTTGTTAAACGATGGGCATGACGTGAAAATTGTTGACGCGCATACGCATCTTTGGGATGTGGACAAAACTGTTGAGGAGATTTTGAAATTGAAGCCGGATGCGGTGGGGGTGACAGGTTCTACGAATAATCGGTTTCAGGCGATTGAGTTGATTAGGGCGTTGAAGTGTCGTAAACCTGACTTATTTATTTTTGCTGGAGGCGCGCATTTTTCTTTGACGCATGAAGATGCGATGGACAAGGTGAATGAATTGGATGCGATTGTACGTGGCGAAGGCGAGGTGACTACGGTTGAATTGATTAGAGCGCTGGAAGGGAGAGTAAAAATTGAAAATGTATTGGGAGTTACTTACAGAAAATTTCCAATTTCCAATTTCCAATTTCCAAATAAATTTCAAACTTTAAAGCCCAAATCACAAATCTTGAATGTGGATGGCTATGTCGTTAATCCCACCCGTCCTTTGACCGAGAATATTGACGAATTGATGACGCCAGCCTGGGAGCTATTTGATATGGAGCTGTATCAGCGGACAATGGATGATACAAATATCCGGTCCGTGGGCGTGATTAGTTCGCGGGGTTGCCCGAATCGTTGCGTGTTTTGTTCTAATGCGGTGTTTGGGTTGGGTCGGTTGAGATTGCGAAGTCCGGAAAAATTTATAGACGAGGTTGAATATCTGCATAAGAATT
The DNA here is from genome assembly GCA_018896645.1 of Patescibacteria group bacterium. Lineage (NCBI taxonomy): Bacteria > Patescibacteria group bacterium. Next base: position 21,043 of record JAHIMF010000026.1, read on the forward strand.
TTGGATATTCTGGCTTTGATTTTTGGGATGATACAATGACAATTTCCAAAGAACATGTGCGAGCGATTTGCGATGAGATTAAAAAAAGAAAATTGAATATAAAATGGTATGCTCGGGCGCGGGTGAATACGGTTGATAAAGAGTTGTTAAAATATATGTATGATGCCGGGTGTATCAGGATTAGTTATGGAGTGGAATCCGGGAGCCCGAGGATTTTAAAGATTATAAAGAAAAACATTACTTTGAAACAAGTGCGGCAGGCAGTGCGCTGGTCAAGTGAAGTGGGGATGTTAGTAACTGTAAATTTTATGGTCAATTTGCCGTATGAGCGTTGGGATGATTTGCGGATGACGGTTGACTTGATGAAGGAGTTGAAGCAGATTCCTCGGGTAAATCCTTGCTATGGTTTTACGATTGTTTATCCCGGAACAGAGATGGAGAGTTGGGCAAGAAAAGAGAGTTGGATGCCGGCGGATTTTTCCTGGAACTCGCCGTACGAATCAAAGAAATATAAAATTGCCGGGGTGGATAAAAGCTTGCCGTTACTTGAGATGCAGGGAATGGAGATTGAGCGGGTGAAGGCGTATATGACGAGGAATCTTGGTGGCGCTGGTTTGTGGAAGAAGGCGTGGGTGAAGTTGAAGAAGGTCAAATCTTGGGATGAGTTTGTGAGTTTGGTTAGAGCGGGTTTTAAAATAATTAATAATTGATAATTAATAACTAATAATTAATAATTGATAATTACAGCCAAGGGCTGAGGAAATTTCGTTTTATTCAAATTTATGGCTAAGGAGGTTAAAAAAATAGGGGACTTGACTGCTTATGTGGTTGCTGATGAGTTAGCTGATTATGTTTGGGATATTGTAATAAAATGGGATTGGTTTGCGAAAAAGACAGTAGGGGATCAGTTTGTCAGGGCTATAGATTCTATTGGTTCGAATATTGCAGAAGGTTTTGGCAGGTTTCATTTTTCGGACAAAGTTAAGTTTTTCCATTATTCCAGAGCATCGGTATTTGAATCGCAGTTTTGGACTAAGAAATCATTAAAAAGAAAATTATTAATAGATGAACAGTATAATCACATCATTGGTGAATTGAGAAAACTTCCTAAAGAGATAAATATTTTAATCAAGATAAACAAAGATTCCAAAAAGAATTATTAATTATCAATTATTAGTTATCACGCTATGTGTGGGATAAATGGATTCAATTTTAAAGATGAGAAGCTCATTCAAAAAATGAATGAGCAGGTTAAGCATCGGGGTCCGGATGACTCTGGTTTTTGGGTTGATGATGGTATAAGTTTGGGTCATCAAAGGCTTTCGATTATTGATTTGAGCGAGAGGGGGCATCAGCCGATGATATGGTTGGGTCAAGGGATCCAACCCACCCAAGCAACTGGCGGCAGATTGGGTCCCTTGACCCAATCTTTGGCCATCGTATTCAACGGCGAAATTTATAATTTTAAAGAAATAAAAAAAGAGTTATCGGATTATCAATTTAAATCCGAATCAGATACAGAGGTGATTTTGGCAGCTTATGATAAATGGGGTAAAGAATGTTTACAAAAATTGAATGGGATTTTTGCCTTTGCGATTTGGGACAAGGAGAAGAAGGAGTTGTTTTTGGCGCGGGATAGGGTCGGTGTCAAACCTTTGTATTATTATTTTAAGAATGACAAATTCATTTTCTCATCTGAAATTAAGGCGATTCTTGAACATTCTTGCGTGAAGCGTGAAATTGATTTGGAAGCATTGAATCACTATTTTCGGGTTTTATATGTGCCTGGGCCGTTGACGATGTTTAAGGAGATTAAGAAGTTGGAACCGGGATGTTATTTATCATTAAAATATGGGCAAGTAACAATAAAACGATATTGGGATATTAATGAGAGGAGTGACGAAGCGAACCGCAGTGAGCTTCGTTATCGTGGGATACAGACGAATATCCAAGATTTAATGCTGGATGCGGTGGGGATGCAGTTGGTGAGTGATCGGCCATTGGGCGTGTTTTTGTCGGGCGGGATTGATTCTACCAGTGTTTTAGGGAATATGGTAAAATTAGGACACAGGAAAATTAAAACTTTTTCAGTTGGGTTTGATGTTAATGATCCCAATGATAAATTTAACGGAGATTTTAATTTAGCGAGGCAGACTGCGAAACATTATAATACTGAACATCATGAAATAAAAATCTCAGCCAAAGATATTCTGGAAAACATAGAAGATGTTATCAGGCATCTTGACGAGCCGATTTGTAATACAACACAGGTGGCAACATATTTGCTATCTAAGTTTGCCAAAGAAAAAGTGGCCGTGGTTTTGGGCGGCGATGGCGGGGATGAGCTTTTTGGGGGCTATGAAAGATATAGATTGAGTTATGTTATGAGTAAAATGGGTGTTTTGGCAAAGCTAGGCAAGTTGTTTGGTAAGAATTTAGATTATCCAAAAGGAATAGAAAGATATGCGAAATTTATGTTTCAGGATGGAAATGAGGTAAATCGAGTTTTGAGTAAAGGAGTGAATAAAGCGAGATTGACTCATGATTTTTATAAAAACAAGTTTGAAGAAATAGAGAAACAAATCCCCCTTCGCCAAGGCTTCGGGGGACAGGGAAATAAAGAAACTAAGGGTACGAACGATACGCATGGAAGTTTGAAGAAGGATTTTGAGAAGCAGTTTATGATGATGGATTTTAAAACTTGGTTAGTTGATGAATCATTAATGCGGACTGATAAAATGACCATGGCTTTTGGCTTGGAGCAAAGAGTGCCGATTTTGGATCATCGGCTGGTGGAATTGGCGTATCAAATTCCCAGCAAAATGAAATTAGGAATATTAAAAAATCAGACAAAATTGATCTGGAAACAGGCAATGGATGAATTTTTGCCAGAGCACGTGAAAAAATCAGCGCATAAGAAAGTTTGGCTGGCGCCGATGAGCGAATGGCTGCGCACGGATTTGAAGGGGTGGGCGAAGGAGGTTTTGAGCAAAGATTATGTTGATACAAGCGAGTATATTAATTTTAGGGAAGTTCAGAAGATGTTTGACGATCATTGCGAAAGGAGAAAATATAATTTACATTTAATTTGGGCAGTGATTACTTTTCAATTGTGGTATCGGCGTTTTATAATTGATAATTAGTACGACATGAAGTTGACTTACATAGCCACAAGTGTAATACCAGCGCAGAAGGCGAATTCTTATCAGGTGATGAAGATGTGCGAGGCGTTTACTCATGAGCGAGTTGACGTCGAGCTTTTGATTCCGGTGCGGTTTGGCGGAGTACGGAATAAAGGAGACGCCTTTGAATATTATGGAGTTGAGAAAAGTTTTAGAATCCGCAAAATTTTTTCTATTGATTTGATTCCATTGGAGAAGATAATTGGACATTTTGGATTTTGGATTCAAAACGCAAGTTTTACTATTTTTTTGAGTATTTATTTATTGTTCAGAAGGGTTGATGTTGTCTATACTAGAGATAAGTTCGCTTTATTTTTTTTGGCATTGTGCGGAAGGAAAAATTTAATTTGGGAGGCGCATAGTTTTCCAAAAAAATTTTCTTGGGCTTATGAATTTATTTTAAAAAGATTAAAAAGAACAATCGTAATTACTGAGGGCTTAAAAAAAGAGTTTATTAAAGTCGGATATCCAGAACAAAAAATATTGGTCGCTTCAGATGCGGTTGATTTGGAAGAATTTAACATTAAAGAATCGCAAGAAGATTGCCGCAAGAAATTGGACTTGCCAACAGACAAGAAGCTAATTTTATATACCGGCCACCTTTTCCAATGGAAAGGCGTTTATACTTTAGCTGACGCAAGTAAATATTTAAGTAAAGATTGCCAAGTGATTGTGGTTGGTGGCATGGACAAGGATTTAAAAAATTATCAAGATTATCTGGAGAAGAATGGACTTAGCAAAGTGAGAACCAGGGGCTTTAGGCCGCACAAAGAGATGGCTTATTTTTCAAAAGCGGCTGATGTTTTAGTTTTGCCCAATTCAGCTAAAGAAAAAATTTCAACAACCTATACTTCTCCAATGAAATTGTTTGAGTATATGGCAAGTGAGCGGCCGATTGTGGTTAGCGATTTGCCGAGTATGAGGGAAGTTTTAAGCAAAGAGGAGGCAGTTTTTGTAGAGCCGGATAATCCCAGAAGCTTGGCGAATGGAATTAATCGAGTGTTTTTAGATAATGAGTTGAGTGAGAAAATTAGCAAGAACAGTAAGCTGTTGGTTAAAAAATACACCTGGGAAAAAAGGGCGTCTGATATTCTAAACTTTATCAAATGAATATAGCTTTAATTTTTCCGCCGTCAATATATCAGACCAAACAGACCATGCCGCCTTTGGGTTTGGCTTGGATAGCCGGGGTTCTAAGGGGGGAGGGCTTTAATGTGAGCATTATTGACGCCGTGCATGAAGAGCTGTCTGTTAATCAGATTATTGAACGATTGAAAAAAGAGGGACCGGATCTAGTCGGCTTGTCCATTGGAACCCAAAATCGGTTTTTAAGTTTTGAGACTGCTACTGAAATAAAAAAGAATTTTCCTGAAATTAAAATAATAGCTGGCGGTCCGCATGTAACCTTGGCGGCGGATGACACTTTAAAGAATATTAAGGCGATTGATATTATTATTAGAGGCGAGGCCGAAAAGAGTTTTCTAAATTTGGTTAAAATTTTAGAGGCAGGTGGTGAATTGAAATCAGTAAGAGGTATTTCTTTTAGGGATGATGTTGGCGAGGTTGTGCATAATAAATCAGCTGAATTTGTAGAAGATTTGGACAGTTTGCCTTTGCCGGCTCGGGATTTACTACCGCCAATAGAAGAATATGGGCAAACAATTCCTTTGACGAATAGGTCCTGTACAACAGTGATTACTTCTCGTGGTTGTCCTTATAATTGTGTTTTTTGTTCGACAGCGAGACAGTGGGGTCATAAAATTAGATATCGCAGTGCCAAAAATGTGGTTGACGAAATTGAGTATTTGTTAGATAATTACAAACTTGATGGAGTTGGTTTTTTTGATGATGTTTTTACGATGGATAGACAAAGAGTGCTAGATATTTGTGATGAGATACTAAAACGGAATTTAAAAGTGAGTTGGTGGTGTGAGGCAAGGGCAAATACTGTTGATTTTAAGATGCTTAAGAAAATGAAAGAGGCGGGATGTGAATATATTTCTATGGCCATTGAATCTGGGAGTGACAAAATTTTAAAAAACATCAAAAAAGTGATCACGGTTGAGCAAGGAATCGCAGCGGCTAAAATGATTAAAGAAGCAGGTATCAAACTCAAAGTATTTTTTATCCATGGTTTGCCTGGTGAGACATACGAGGATATTAAGAAGACCGTTTATTTGAGTCGTTATTTGTATTATAATATTGGCGTAGAGGAGACAACTCAAAGTTTGGCAGTAATCTATCCAGGTACTCAATTAGAGATTATGGCTAAAGAAATGGGGACATTGCATAGTGATTTTTCGTGGAGCAAACCATTTGAGGAGGAAAGACATCATCCACCTTTAAATTTTTGCAAGTATCAGCCAATTTTTGAGCAGCCTGATTTGAGTTATGAAGATATTTTTAAATTTGTGCGCCGGGCAAAGGTAAGTTATTATTTAAGTCACCCAATGAATATGCTTAAGTTATTTGCGAAAAATAGAAAATCAGTTTTAAAATGGATAAAATTAAAAGCCCCGCATCAGTATAGATGAAGGGCTTTGCGAGGAGCTGATATTTTCCTCCTAGCGGAATATCAGCGATAAACCGTAAATTACGACGAACGCACCCAGAGCACTCAGAATATTGAAGGGTGCGAAGAAAAGGCTTTTTATATCTAATCCGAACCTTCGGTAGTCAAAGAGCGATATTTTTCCATAGAGGGTAATTTTAGGGAAAATTTTATTTAAAGGCCAGATCCATGATGGTTGGCCTTCATATTCATCCTTTTCATGAGTGAACATGTCCACAAAGACATGAATAAAAGCTCCGATACAGAAGGTTAGAATGAGATTGAGATGAGTTGAGACGTAATGGAAGAATATCCATAATCCTATCCACACTAATAGTGAGTGAATAGCATCCTGAATTTCGTTGAACCACCGTGGTAGATGACTAAAACATGGTCGGTGTTTGATGCTGTTCCAAATCACCATAGCAGTATTTGGAATGTCGTTGACGACGCTACCTGCCAATATCATTACCTTATCTTCCCAGCTTGGGAAGAAACGGGTTAGGGCGATGCCGGTCGTAACATGAAAAAGTGGTCCCATTTTCTACCCCCCCTTGTTCGTTATAGGGTTAGGGTTAGAATTCGCGGTCAAATTAGCAATGTTTTAGTTTAGCGTATATTTAAAATAAAGTCAATAGCAAAGTCTATATTTTCCTCTAAAATTAGCCAAAATATGATGAAGATTTTAATCACCACCTTAACGTTCTCAGAAAAATGCGGCCTGGGCCGGTATTCTTTGGATTTGATTGGAGAATTAGCCAAAGAAAATGAGTTGATTATTTTTACAGCCAAGCAGGACAAAGAGTTGAATTTGTCTTTTCCAAATTCAAAAATATTTTATATATTTCCAGGAGAGAGTAAAATTTACAGAATAATGAGGCCCTGGTTGTTTTTAAAATATTTATTTAAGATATATCCCCAAGCGAAAAAGGTTGATTTAATTCATTCCTTCATGGATTTTCCTTATTCTTTTTTAGCAGTAGTGATTGGATTGTTGAGCGGCAAACCAGTAGTCTCAACCGCCCATGGCACTTATTCAATCGTTCCTTTTTTTAGCCGCCGTTGGTCTGGATTATTGAGGTGGACTTATAGACATTTGAAAATGGTGGTTTGCATTAGTAATTTTACGAAAAGCGAGATTTTGAAGAGAGCCCCTAAAGCGCGTTGTGTGGTCATAAATAATGGGATTAATTTAGATAAGTTTAATATAAAAGAAACAGAGAAATTGAAACCTTCGGCGAGCTCAGGTTCTACCGAAAACAGAGGAAAGGATACGAATGACAAGATGATTTTGAGCGTGGGGATGTTGAAGCAGCGGAAGGGGTTTCATGTTTCTTTGAAGGCGGTGGCGCAGGTGAAAGAGAAATATCCGAATTTAAGATATTATATTGTTGGCCGGCAGGAGGATAAGAATTATTTTGAAAAA
>JAHIMF010000027.1 GCA_018896645.1 Patescibacteria group bacterium
GGCCTGTCTTTGGAAAGTTCCAGCATTCGGGTGCCTTTGCCAGCAGCTGGGATGACGACTTTTTTGATGAACATAAGTAATTGAGTAACTGAGTAATTAAGTAATTAAGCCTGCCTGCTCATTCGAGTCTGAGCCTGTGGACTCGTCCCTCAGAGTTGAAGACCGACAGGCAGGTAACTGAGAATTATCAGTTTTATTGTTCTGTTTTATTTTCTTGTTTTGCCCTGTTGCTTTCACATTGCGGGCAAAGCTTCTTGGCTTTAGCCCGTTTCTCCAATTCTTTAACAGAAATTTTTCCGTTATCTTTAGTCATAAAGTTAAAATCAGGCTCTTTATTCGGCACATAAATAGAAAAATTTTCACTGCACCCCTCGCAGATTTTTTTAAAAACCCTATAGTCTCCGCCTTTGTCCAATTTATATTCTTTCTTTTCCGGAAGTGCCGGCTGTGAATTTTCCTTGCTTTCAAAATTCATAATTTTTATATTTTAAAATATTTTGCAATTTTATAAAGCTTATACCATTTTGGCTGAAAAATCAAATCATAACAATTTGGATAGGTTATTTCTTGGCCGGTTTTTTCTGACACAAAGCCGCGCTTGAAACGGGTGATTCCTTGCCATGAGGGGTTGAACCACGTCTCCCTGAAGGCGAGATTCGCGAATCTCGCCTTCAGGTTTGACAAATTTTTATCGGACGGATTTATTCCCCAGAAATCATACCATTTGTAATTTTGTGATTTAGCGTATTTTATAATCTCCCATTGCAACAGATATGGTGCCATGATGTTGCGATTTTCGTTTGAAGAAGCGCCGTGGGTGTAGGTGGCGGTGTCGCCGAAGAGGATAACGATGTTCGTTGATAACGGTTTATCTTTGTAATAGGCGGTGAAGAGTTTGAGACGACATTGATAATTGATAATTGATAATTGATAATTGCCGAGAATATTATACATCTTTTGATAATACTTATCTGGGTGGGATTTGAATTTGTCGCGTTTGGAAGTTTCGCGGTTGAGTTTGAAAAATTCGTTAATGTTGTTGGATTCTTTTACTGTGACTCCGCGTTTTTCTGCAAGACGAATATTGTAGCGGGTTTTTTGGCGCAGGGACGATAATATTTCTTGCTCTGAATGAGTTAAATCTAAATATAAGGTTGTTTGGGGTTGGATTGGTTTAGCGATTGATAATTGATAACCTTGCCTACCGGCAGGCAGGTTGATAATTGATAATTGATTAACGGGTTCTATTTTAAGAAAAATTGAATTTTCTTGTTTTGCTATTTTTTCTAATTCCCTGATGACTGATTCCTCATGACTCATGACTACGCGTGGCATATATAAATAGCTTTTCCCTAGCGGCAAATCGTGTTTGATGACTTGCGCTGTGTCAATTAATTTTCCGTCTTGCTCAGTTCCTAATCGCCACACTTTCCGCCCCATAGATTTTTGAAATTCTCCCCATTCGTATGATTGTAAAAACTGACTCTTTTGGAGAGAGCCGATATGAGAATTCCATTGGGTTTTGTCTGAAATTTCAGATATTTGCATTGACTTGACAAGATATTTATTTGAATATATTATTATCGAAATGATGACGTCCATGGAAACATCCTTAAATCCTATAGAGAAAGGACTGAGAGATGGAAAAACATTCATACGATGAGTGGAGACGAAGAGACGAAAAACTGCTGGCACTTATCACTGGAATACGTGAAGAAGCGAGAAAACGAGATAAGGAGTGGACAAACATAGGAGTAACCTTGAAGCCCATTGATTATTCGCAACTTGGTGGGGGTATCCGACTCCCCGCTTACTTCCTTGATGGCGAGTGGACCGAGTTGCCGCCAGGAGAGGAAGTGCCACCGGAGATAAAAGCGAGGATTCTACTAAGGTTATGGAGGGATGGATATGTCGCTGCTGTCTCTTTGCCACAAAAATGGCCTACGACCATGAACGGGGCTACGGATATTTACAGGGTTATTGATGTCTTTGAGGAGAATGGAATGGTGGTTCTACTCAACCTCAACCAAAAAGAGGCGGAACCAATTACTGTAGAGATTTCCACGGTAGGGTCAATTTCACGAGTTGTTATCCCCTGAACAACTCACTGGAAATAAATTGGGGGGGGCGAGGGAGACATCAATGGTTATTGGTTCTCAAGAAAGCCGAGGCAGGTAGTTTGATTCTATCACGCCTCGGTTATTTTTTTCCTAAAATTTTTAATGCTTGTCTAAGACGATCTTCAACTGATCCTTCTCCTGATTGACGGAGGGATTCGACTGCTTGCTGGCGGGAATAGCCCAGGCCGATTAGGGCGTCAATAGCATCGGCATCAGACGGGGCAAGATTGCCGTATTCTTGGCCTGAAATTTTTATTTCGCCTATTTTATTGCGTAATTCAACGATAATGCGGTCAGCGGTTTTTTTGCCGATCCCGGAGACGCGAGTAAGAAGAGCGGGGTCGCCATTTGCTATGGCTTGTTTAATTTCCATAGCTTTGGCAATGGTGAAAACTCCCAGGGCTGATTTGGGGCCGATGCCGGAAACAGAGATGAGCTTGGTGAAGAGCTCTAGTTCTTCAATATTTTCAAAGCCGTAAAGTTCAAGCGCATCCTCGCGGACGTTAAGATGGGTATAAAGCTCCACTTCTTGGCCAATAACAGTTTTGTCTAAAATGCGAAGCGTGGCATAGACACGATAGCCAATGCCGCCCACATTAACACAAAGGGATTTTAGGTCTTTTGATTGAATTTTGCCTGAGAGGTAGGATATCATTGTTTCGGTAAGTTGAATTTAGGTAATGTGAACAATTATGTAAGTTGATTTGAAGACGAGTTAATAAAGTTAATAGGTGGTTAATAGGGTTAATAATTTTTGTCTTGGATAGTTTTATTTAACCATATTTTTGGGGAAAAGAAAAGGCCGGAGTTTTACCTCGCGGCCTTAAATTAGAAATAGAGAAGGGTTATAATCGGGCTATTTTGCCGTTGATAAACACCTCGTTGACTTGCCCTTTGGGCACGACGATAAGCCCCTCCTTCATCCCTGTTATACAACAAGTATATTTACCTGGGCATTCCAGATCCTCCTCCTCCAATAATCTGCGGATGCACTCTAAATCTCCAACAACATAACCGCAATCACCCTTGGGTTTTTCACTTTTCGACATTTCTTCCCTCCTTTGGTTTAGAGTTTCCTTCTGATAATCGCCATTTTTGGAAATGTTATATTTGACTCTATCATAACTTTTTGATTTCGTCCACCATGAGCTTCTTGGATTTCTTTGCCTTGTGAATTCCACATTTTTTTGAGAATCATTTTTACAACCTTGCCTTTTGGCGGGATAAATTCTATTTTGTCGTTAATGCAAAGGGTGTTGTGGACGAGAATATTGGTTTTAAATGAAGGCAAACGTTTGCTCCCCTTCTTATTTATTGGTAAGGAATCAATAACCTCCCCGGCAAATTCCCAATTTATTTTCTCGTGTGAACGTTCATCGTTTTGCTCAACTCTTTCGCGACCAAATAAAAATCCATAAGAGTAACCGCGTGTTTGGAGTTTGTTCAAATCTTTCATGGCCTGAGCAGGTGATTCGAGCCTGTCAAGAACACGGCGATAAGCGCGAGTGACAGTGCTAAGATAATAAATTGATTTTGTGCGGCCTTCAATTTTAAAACTGTAAACACCGGCCTTTTTGAGTTGATCGAGATGTTTTATTAAGCATAAATCGCGTGAATTTAAAACATAACTTCCCTCTTCTCCCTGTTTAACCATCATTTCAATGTCTGGGTGTCCTTTCTCAGAGAGAATAAATTCGTCGTTTGTTTTTATGTTTTTATGTTTTAATGTTTTAATGTCGTATGACCAACGGCATGGATGGGAGCAATCGCCAAGATTAGCTTCGCGGTTGTTTATCCATTTTGAGAGCAGACAGCGGCCGGAATAGCTCATGCACATAGCGCCATGGACAAAACATTCAAGTTCTAGTTTTGGAACGCGCTTGTGGATTTCCGTGATTTCTTTGAGCGTTAGTTCGCGAGCTAAGATGATTCTTTTAACGCCTTGCTCATACCAGAATTTTGCGCTTTGCCAATTTGTAACATTGGCTTGGGTTGATAAAATTATTTTGATTTTGGGAAAGTGTTTTTTGACATAAGTGAGAATTCCAGGGTCAGAAATAATAAGAGCGTCTGGCCTAAAACTTGATGCTTGATGATTGAGTTGCTTGAGGTGAGATGGGAGTTTTTTAAGATGATGATTGTGCGCGAATATGTTGAGAGTGATGTAGACCTTGACTCCGCGTGCGTGTGCATATTCAATGCCTTGTTTTATTTTGGCTGAAGTGAATTCATTGATTCTGGCGCGCAAACTAAAACCAGGCGCTCCGAGATAAACAGCGTCGGCGCCGAAAGCAATGGCGTATTTGAGTTTTTTTAGATTGCCGGCGGGGGCGAGGAGTTCAGGAGTCATGGGATTATTTATTACCACACTTTCGTAGAACTTGAATCGCATTGAAAGTTAGTGTGCTTGGCTGCAAGTTAATAAATCGTTAATAATGTTAATGGTTCGACTGGCTCACCATAGGTAAAAGTTAATAACCCTTGTGGTTAATTTAACACAAACTTTGGAAAAGAAAAAGGCTTTGGGTTTTTGTCAGAGATGTGATTTTATGCTAATGTGAAAATGACCACAAAGGCACAAAATGCCACAAATACACCCCTCGACAAGCTCGGGGCAGGCAACTTACCACAAATTTTGTGGCCTTTTGTGAATTTGTGGTAAAAAATTTATGAAATTCAAACTCCAATCCAAATTCAAACCCACGGGCGATCAGCCGCAGGCGATAAAAAAATTGACACAAGGACTTCAAAAAGGATACAGAGACCAAACGCTTTTGGGCGTGACCGGAAGCGGGAAAACTTTTACCATGGCTAATGTGATTCAAAATATCCAAAAACCAACTTTGGTAATCTCTCATAATAAAACCTTGGCGGCGCAATTGGCGAGCGAGTTTCAGGAATTTTTTCCAGAAAACGCGGTGCATTATTTTGTGTCATACTATGATTACTATCAACCCGAGGCCTATATTCCCAGAAGCGATACTTATATTGCAAAAGATTCTTCAATAAACGAAGAAATTGACCGCTTGCGGCACGCGGCAACGCAGTCGCTTTTGACTAGGAGCGATGTGATTGTTGTGGCTTCGGTTTCTTGCATTTACGGGCTTGGCTCGCCAGAACATTATGAAGGGATTAGCTTGAGTTTGCGACAAGGACAAAAAATTAAACGAGATGATGTTTTGCGGGAGTTGACTGAAATGTATTATAAAAGAAATGATATTGGTTTTAATCGCGGGACTTTTCGAGTTCGCGGAGATGTTCTTGATATTTATCCGTCTAATGCAATTGGGGAATATGTGAGATTAGAGCTCTTTGGGGATCGAATTGACAGAATAAAATACCTTGACGAGCTGACTTTAAAAGAGACTAAGAAACTAGTAACTAGCAACAAGAAACAAGGGACGACGGTGACTGTTTTCCCGGCGAGTCATTTTGTAACTTATAAAGACGAATTTAAAAAAATTGCGCAGGAAATTCAAGAAGAGCTTAAAGATAGAATTAAATATTTTAAAAAGAATAATAAACTTTTAGAAGCGCAAAGAATTGAACAAAGAACAAAATTTGATTTGGAGATGATGAAAGAGACCGGATATTGCGCGGGGATTGAAAATTACTCGCGATATCTGGATGGCCGACAGCCTGGTCAGCCGCCGTTTGTTTTGCTTGATTATTTTATCCACGCTCATGATGACTTCCTGATCTTTATTGACGAAAGCCATATGACAGTGCCGCAGATCGGGGGGATGCATGCCGGAGACCGAGCCAGGAAAACAGTTTTGATTGATTATGGATTTCGGTTGCCAAGCGCGCTTGATAATAGACCGCTAAATTTTAGCGAATTTGACAAACGGATTAAACAAGTAATATACGTATCAGCTACGCCGCGGGAATATGAAATTACACAGTCCAAACAAACAGTGGAACAACTTATTCGACCGACTGGTTTGATTGACCCAACTATTGAAGTTAAACCAATAAAGAATCAAATTGACGATTTAATGGAGCAAATTAGACAACGGGTTGCCAAAAAACAGCGAGTGTTAGTGACGACTTTGACCAAAAGATTAGCCGAAGATTTGAGCGAGTATCTGCGGGAAGCGGGAATTAAAGTCCAATACTTGCACAGCGAAATTGGAACTTTTGAACGTTTGGATATTTTGCGGGACTTACGTTTGGGAAAATATGATGTGGTGGTGGGAATTAATCTTTTGCGCGAAGGTTTGGATTTGCCGGAAGTTTCTTTGATCGTGATTTTGGACGCGGATAAAGAGGGCTTTTTGCGCAATGACATTTCTTTAATTCAAACAATGGGCCGGGCGGCGCGTCATCAAGACGGGCATGTGATTATGTATGCGGACAGGATGACTGGGTCAATGAAAACGGCAATGCAAGAAACCAATAGACGGCGTCGAACTCAAGAAAAATATAATCAGAAGCATGGGATTGTGCCGGCCACCATACAAAAGGAAATCAAAAAAGAGCGGTTTGCGCCGGAGCGAGCGCTTCCTCTCGACTCGCTACGTTCGCTCGAGATCTCGGCTTCACCTCGAGAATTAGTTGAATTGATTAAAGATTTAGAAGACCAGATGGAATTGGCTGCCAAGAATTTGGAGTTTGAGAGAGCGGCGGTGATTAGAGACGAGATTGGAGTGTTGAAGAAAGTAATTAAGTAATTTAGTAACTGAGTAATAAAGTATAAAGTTAATAAGATGGTTAATAATGTTAATAAATTCGGTTTTCTCTTAATCAATAAACCCCCTGGCCCGACTTCACATGATATTATTGACGAACTTCGGGAAATAACCAACATCAGAAAAATCGGGCATGCCGGGACATTGGATCCGTTTGCGAGCGGTCTTTTGATTGTGGCTGTCGGCAGAGAAGCAACGCGTCAAATTTCTGAATTTGTAAAATTGGACAAAAAATACGTTGCGAGGTTGCGATTGGGATATGTATCTGACACCTATGACAGGACAGGAGTGATTAAGGACATTGTTAATAGAGTTAATAAAATGGTTAATAAAGTTAATAATTTAAAACATCCCAAATTATCGGAAATAAAAAGTGCTTTGCAAGGTTTTCTTGGTGAACAATTACAGGTGCCGCCGATGTTTTCGGCAAAGAAAGTGAAAGGTAAAAAATTGTATGAGCTGGCGCGAGCTGGCAAAGAAGTTGAACGGGAGCCGGTGAAGATTAATATTTATGAATTAAGTCTGATTAAGTATGATTATCCATATTTGACTATTGATGCCCACTGTTCGTCCGGAACCTATATCCGAACCATAGCCCATGATATTGGGCAAAGGTTAGGCATTGGGGCTTATCTTAAGGAACTCAAAAGGACGCAAATTGGGGAGTATGAATTGAGAAATGCGGTTGAGCTGAAAGGCCTGACTAAAGAAAATTTTTCTCAGTTTTTGTTTCTATTGTAAAAGGTTTCCCCCAGTTGATAGTGACGAATGACTAGTTGCTAATTCATTGTGGATAACTTTGTGGATAACTTTCCTAATCTTAGCACAAAATTGAGATAAAACTGAACAACCTTGGCTAATATTAGCTAAACAATAATATATCTAAATTTTTCAATATTTGCTTGACAAAATTTTTATTAGTTGCTAATATTAGAACAACTATACCCGTTGAAGTTAACAGACTTTACTGTTCAGTCTCATTTTGTCAAACACATGCAACGGGTCTTAAACTAAGGCATCTATATAATGAGCGGTTTTAAGCTCAGGTAATTTTAGAAAAAACCTCAAAAAGGGGAGTTTTTGTGCTCGCCTCTATTTTTGTGTCTAAATACTCTATGTCCTCTAATAACAAGACAATTGAGCGCAAGGTTTTTACCAAAAATCGCGATGCATTGCCGTTGCCGGATTTGATTGAGGTCCAAAAAGACGCCTATAAATGGTTTTTTGATCAAGGATTAAAAGAGCTTTTTGAAGAAATTAACCCGATTAAAGATTTTATCGGCCGCGATTTGGAACTATATTTTCTGGATTATTTCTTGGACGAGCCGAAATTTGATGAAAGAACGGCCAAAGACAGAAACGTTACTTATGAAGCGTCTTTGCGGGTGATGACCAAATTGGTTAACAAGCGGAGCGGCGAAATTAAAGAGCAAGAAATTTATTTGGGTGATTTTCCTTTGATGACTAAAAGGGGTACTTTTATTATTAATGGCGTTGAAAGAGTAGTTGTCTCCCAGTTGATTCGTTCGCCGGGAGTTTTTTTCACCGGGGAAATTGTTCGCGGCAGGCGCCTTTATGGGGCTAAGATAATTCCGAATCGAGGGGCCTGGCTAGAGTTTGAGACCGATGCCAATAATGTTATTTGGGTCAGAATTGATCGTAAACGAAAAATAGCTGTTACTTCTTTGTTGCGCGCTTTTGGTTATGCGAGCGACGAAGAGATATTAAACCTTTTCTCCAGCATTACGCGTCCTAATTCTGCTTCACATCAAGAGGGCGAAGAGACCGAGAATAAAGAAAAAGTTTTTTCCGGTGATGATTTCATCACTGCCACCATAGAAAAAGATTTGACTAAAAACAAGGAGGAGGGTTTGATTGAAGTTTACCGGCGGATCAGGCCCGGCGACCTGGCCACGGCTGATAATGCCAAACAGTTGATTTATGCGATGTTTTTTAATTTCAATCGCTATGATTTTGGTCGAGTAGGACGTTATAAGATTAACCAACGGTTTGGCTTTGATATAGAAAACAACAAGGAAACACGCATCTTGCGCCGTGAGGATTTAACAGCGGTTATCAAAGAGATTATCCGTTTGAACATCACCCAAGAAGAGCCGGACGATATTGATCACCTTGGTAATAGGCGCGTGCGGGCGAATGGCGAATTGGTTCAAAACAAACTGCGGGTTGGACTGGCGCGGATGGAAAGGATTATTAAAGACCGAATGAGCACTCTTGACGTAACCACGATTACGCCCAACCAATTAGTTAATGCCCGGCCTGTGATTGGGGTGGTGCGTGAATTTTTTATGTCTTCACAGCTCTCACAATTTTTAGATCAAACTAATCCTTTAGCCGAGCTAGAGCACAAGCGCCGTTTAAGTGTTATGGGTCCTGGAGGCTTATCGCGCGAACGAGCCGGGTTTGAGGTGCGCGATGTCCACAGAACTCATTATGGCCGGATTTGTCCAATTGCCACCCCCGAAGGTCCAAACATTGGTTTGGTTGGACACCTGTCTTCTTATGCTCGGCTTAACGAATACGGCTTTTTGGAAACCCCTTATCGCCGGGTAGTTAAACGGGTACCGAACAAATCACAAAACGTTCAAGGCAAGATTGCCAGAGGCGATATCAAAGATCAAAATGATGGTATTATTGTAAAATCTGGAGAAAGAATTACTGCGGAACAATCTAAAGCCATTAGCTCGCAAGGCCGTAAGGACGTTCCGGTCAAACCGTTTGTTTCTAATGAAGTTATTTATTTGAATGCCATCCAAGAAGAACAATATATTATCACACCCGCCACAGCCACCCTTGATGAAGACGGGTGTTTTCTTTCCGGGACATTAGAAGCCCGCATTCATAGCAATCCGGGTTTTGCCAGTCCCGAAGAAATTGATTTTATTGATGTTTCGCCCAAGCAAATTGTCAGCGTGGCCACATCTCTTATACCATTTTTAGAACACGATGATGCCGTTCGAGCTTTAATGGGGACCAATATGCAGCGTCAGGCTGTGGCCTGCATTAAGTCCGAGGCGCCTATTGTGGGCACCGGAGTCGAGGGTCGGGCAGCCAGGGATTCTGGTTATATCGTTATTGCCGAGGAGGATGGCGAGGTTGTTAAAGTGGATGGTTCGGAAATTATAGTCCAGGAAAAAAGCAACAAGAAAAAATCGTATCAGCTGGCCAAATTTATTCGTCTGAACGCTTCTACTTGTCTTAACCAAAAACCACTAGTAGATAAGGGCGACAAAGTTAACATCGGGGATGTTTTGGCCGACGGGCCATGTTGCGATAAAGGAGAATTGGCCCTGGGTCAGAATATTTTATGCGCTTTTATGTCCTGGGAGGGCGGAAATTACGAAGATGCTATTTTGATATCTGATAATTTGGTGCGGTCTGACAGTTTTTCATCAATCCATATTGAAGACTACTCCACTGATATCCGTGATACCAAGCTTGGCGCCGAGGTAGTGACGAATGATATCCCCAATGTAAGTGAAGAGAAGCTTAAAAATTTAGACGAAGAAGGTATTATTATACTGGGAGCAGAAGTTAGAAGCGGTGATATTTTGGTTGGTAAAATTACTCCCAAGGGCGAGACTGAACTTTCTGCCGAAGAAAAACTTTTGCGAGCCATTTTTGGCGACAAGGCCAAGGACGTTAGAGACAGTTCTTTGTATTTAGAGCATGGTGAGCACGGCAAGGTTGTGGGGATAAAAGTTTTTTCCCGAGAAATGGGCGACAAATTGCCTTCGGGCGTGATTAAAACGATCCAAGTTTCTGTTGCGCGGCTGCGCCGGGTTCAGGCCGGTGATAAAATGGCTGGTCGTCACGGTAATAAAGGTGTTATTTCCAGAATTGTCCCCCAGGAAGATATGCCCCATCTGCCCGATGGCACCCCGATGGATATTGTTTTGAGTCCTTTGGGCGTGGCCTCGCGTATGAACCTTGGTCAAATTTTAGAGACTCACTTAGGCATTGCAGCCAAAATTTTAGGTTATCGGGTAGCAAGCCCGGTTTTAGATGGTGTGGCCGAAGATGTGATCAAGGTCGAACTAAAAAAAGCCGGCCTTCCCCAGGACGGTAAAATTCAATTATACGATGGCCGGACCGGCGAAGCTTTTAAAGAAAGAACCACTGTTGGTTATATTTATATGATGAAGCTGAACCACTTGGTTGAGGACAAAGTTCATCAGCGCTCTATTGGCCCTTATTCTTTGATTACCCAGCAGCCTTTAGGCGGTAAAGCCCAGTTTGGGGGTCAGCGATTTGGAGAGATGGAAGTTTGGGCTCTTGAAGGCTATGGCGCGGCCTATACTTTGCAGGAAATTTTGACTATTAAAAGTGATGATGTGGCTGGCCGAAGCCGAGCATATGAGGCTGTGATTAAAGGCCATCCGATCGAACGGATTAGTTTGCCAGAGTCATTTAATGTGCTGGTGCGAGAACTCAAAGGGCTTGGTTTGGATGTGCAGTTGATTAAGGATGGGGCGACTGGCGATAGTGCAAAGGTAAGGAGCAGGGGAAGAAGGTCGTAAAAAATTGTTAAATTGTTACATTGTTTGATTGTTCAATTGTTGTAGAGGCGGAGTAGCGCCCGAAGCGGTAGCGGAGGGGGTGCCTGCTGAATACCAAAATCCAAATTTAAAATTAAGAGTTCAACCCGAGAATTTTTAAACTTGACTTTATAAATTATCGGGTTAAAATAGAAGTATGAACAACAAACTAATAAAAAGAAGGCTTTTTCAGGAGCTAAAGGAACATCTAAATAAAAAGGAAATTTCCTTTATTATCGGCCCTAGACAGGTTGGCAAGACAACTCTAATGAGAGCTCTTCAAGAAGAAATGGAAAATAAGGGCAAGAAAAATGTTTTTTTAAGTTTTGATTTTGAAGAGGATGCAAAATTTTTCAATTCTCAAAATTTTTTTATAAAAAAATTGGAATTAGAATTAGGCAAAAACAAAAGTTATGTTTTTATTGATGAGATTCAAAGAAAAAAAGACGCCGGTATTTTCTTAAAAGGAATTTATGATTTAAATTTGCCTTATAAATTTATTATCTCTGGTTCGGGTAGTGTTGAGCTAAAAGAAAAAGTTCATGAATCATTGACCGGCCGAAAGCGATTTTTCAAAATGAATCCGGTTTCTTTTAACGAGTTTGTTAATTTTAGAACTGATTATCAGTATGAAAATCGTTTGTTTGATTATTATTCATTGGAAAAAAACAGGACCCTGGCCTTTTTAGAAGAATATTTAAATTTTGGCGGTTATCCTCGCGTTGTCTTAGAAAAAGGCACAGAAGAGAAACTAAGAATTGTGGCTGAAATTTATCATAGTTATATAGAAAAGGATGTATCGCGTTTATTAAAAGTGGAGAAAATTGACGCTTTTACTTCTTTGGTTAAAGTTTTAGCTGGCCAAATCGGCAGTTTGACCAATCATTCGGAAATTGCCAATACTTTAAATATTTCTCAAGCCACAGTTAAAAATTATCTTTGGTATTTAGAAAAAACTTTTATCATTAAAAAGCTCACTCCATATTTTAAAAATATTCGCAAGGAAATCACTAAGTCCCCGGTATTTTATTTTTATGACCTGGGTTTAAGAAATTATGCTCTTAATTTATTTGGCAATCTAAACCGTTTGGATGAGATGGGTTTTGTTTTTGAAAATTTTGTTTTTAACCAGCTAAAAGAAAAATATAGTTTATCCAATGCCTCATTTCATTTCTGGCGAACCCAAGAAAAAGCTGAAGTTGATTTTGTTATTAGCTTGGGCCAAAAAATTATCCCGATTGAAGCTAAATATAAAAGTTTTAAAAAGCCAGTTATAGAAAGATCATTAAGAAGTTTTATCAATAAATATCAGCCAAAAAAGGCCTTAATAATAACTAAAGATTTTAAGTCCCAATTAAAGATAGCTGAAACAAAAGTTGAATTTATTCCTTTTTGGGAGATGATGATAGACGATAAGTTTGAGTTGTTGATAAAGGGATGAGGCTGGTGGTACTGCTGGAGCAAGAGGTAAGGCGAGGGTGGGAGGAAGTCGTGAAAATTGTTAAATTGCTATATTGCTAAATTGTTCGATTGTTGTAGAGGCGGAGTAGCACCCGAAGCGGTAGCGGAGGGTGGGATTGGTGGAGTCGTAAGAAACTAAGAAATAGAGACCTTCAACTTTTCGACAAGCTCAAAGTTTAACAACAAGTTCAGATTCTAACGAAAATAAAGAAATTAAGGGAGCGAGCGGGAAATGGGTGGGAGAAACGGGTGGGAGTGACGAAGCGAGCCGCAGCGAGCTTCGTTATCAGGGTTAATCACCAAAGCAAGGTGGAGTAGTCTCGCTTGCAAGCGGGGCGATTGGGGAATGTCAAAGTTCAAATTAAAAATGTCAAATCAATGACAAAATCCAAATGTTAAATATTTTATGAGAGAGATATCTCAAAAAGACATTTTTGACCCCAGCCAGCCGAATGTTCGACGCTGACTTGTCAGCGGTTTATGCGGTTTTGACCGCGTAGTTGAGGGAATGCGGCAGTCAAGACTGCCGTAACCGCCCTCAAGAGGGCGTCGAATTCGTCGCCCGTTTACTAAAGCCGAGTAGAAATGCAACAACAAGACAATAAAACAATGTAACAATGTAACAATGTAACAATCGAACAATCGAACAATCGGACATTCAATAAAACAAATAAATCAATAAAGAGAATAGTAAATAATAAATAGTAAATAGTAAATCGTAACATATGTCAACTCCCTCCTCCATCCGAACACTTTCAACCGCCATGCCGGAGCGCTCTCAAGTTGAAGACTTTGACGCTATTCGGCTGCGCGTGGCCTCGCCGGAAAGAATATTGGAATGGTCGCACGGCGAAGTGCTTAAGCCCGAGACAATTAACTACCGCACCCAAAAACCCGAACGGGACGGTCTTTTTTGTGAGAAAATTTTTGGGCCGGTGAAAGACTGGGAATGCGCTTGCGGCAAGTATAAAAAAATTCGCTATAAGGGCATTGTTTGTGATAAATGCGGCGTTGAAGTCACCCGCAGCCTGGTGCGCCGGGAGCGGATGGGCCACATTAGCTTGGCGGCGCCGGTTTCTCACATTTGGTTTTTACGGGGCGTGCCTTCCAAAATTGGCTTAATGCTGGATATGTCAGCGCCCGAACTTGAGAAGGTTGTTTATTTTGCTGATTTTATTGTAACCAGTGTTTCTGAAGATCTAAAAAAACAGATTTTAGAGCAAACCCGGAAAGAATATAAGGTCAAAAAAAAGGCTTTGTCCGGGGAATTTGAAAAACAGAAAGTAGGCCTTCTAAATAGTTTTATTCAAAAGCCTGCCTCCAATCCTGATGGAGCTATGGCAGACAAGTCCGTCCCAGATGAAGCAACACCAAAGGCGGCAGCGAACAAAAATCAATCAGAGGCCGAGCATAAACAGATGCTTGAAAAAGAACTTGATCTTTTAAGGTTGAGTTTTGATAAAAAATACCAGGAATTGGATGAGGCTCTTTTAACAGTTAAAAAGGAATTAGACGAATTAAAACCCTTAAAAATTCTTTCCGAGCACCACTATCAAGAGCTTTCTTTAAAATACGGACATGTTTTTGAAGCCAGTATTGGCGCGGAGGCAGTCCACAATCTTTTAATGGAAATTAACTTAGAAAAATTAGCCAAGGATCTGGAAAAAGAGATAAGGGTTATGAAAGAAAAGCAGATGGTTTCCCAAGAGAAGCGGGTGATGCGCCGACTTAAGTTGGCTAAGGATTTAATTGCTAATGATATCCGGCCCGAGTGGATGGTTTTGACTCAAGTTCCAGTGATTCCTCCTGACTTGCGGCCAATGGTACAGCTTGATGGCGGACGGTTTGCTTCTTCAGACTTAAATGATTTATACCGGCGCGTTATTAATAGAAATAACCGTTTAAAGAAACTAATTGAACTAAGTGCTCCCGAGGTGATTTGTCGCAACGAAAAGAGGATGCTCCAGGAAGCAGTTGATGCTTTGATTGATAATTCTGCCCGGCACGGTAAAACCGTTGCCGCATCAACGGGACAGCGAAGGATGCTTAAGTCAATCGCTGATATTTTAAAAGGCAAACAGGGACGATTCCGACAAAACTTACTCGGTAAACGAGTGGATTATTCGGGCCGTTCGGTAATTATTGTCGGTCCCCACTTAAGACTTGATCAGGTTGGCTTGCCAAAGACTATGGCCGTTGAACTTTTCAAACCTTTCGTTATTTCCAAATTGATAGAGCGGGGGCATGTTCATAATGTTCGTTCTGCCTCCAGGATGATTGAACAGGGGCCAAAAGAGGTTTGGGATATACTGGAAGAAGTAACAAAAGATTCTACGGTTTTTATTAACCGAGCCCCCACTTTGCATCGGCTTTCTATCCAATCATTCCATCCGGTTTTGATTGAGGGCAAGGCCATACAAATCCATCCTTTGATTTGCGCGGCCTTTAACGCCGATTTTGATGGCGACCAAATGGCTGTTCACGTCCCTTTAACCGAGGGGGCCAAAAAAGAGTCAGAAGAGCTAATGATTTCTGTTAAAAATTTATTAAAGCCAGCGACTGGCGAGCCTGTAATCACTCCTGATAAGGATATGGTTTGGGGCAGTTATTTCTTAACTACCGTCAAAGAAGATAATATTGGACCAATAAAATGTTTTTCTTCGGAAAAAGAAGTGGCATTGGCTCACGACTTGGGCAAGGTTGATATTAATGAGAAGATAAAGATTAGGATTAATGGACAAATAATAGAGACGGGCGTGGGTCGGGTAATTTTCAATTCAATTTTACCCCAGGAATTACGGGTTTATGACAAAATCCTTGATAAGAAAAGTTTACGCTCGATGGTCAGTGAAAACTTAGACCTCTTTGGCTCAACAGCTACTGCTAAACTTTTAGATCAGATAAAAGAGCTGACATTGGAGTATCTAACTGTTTCTGGTCTTTCTTGGGGAATGGATGATTTACCTAAAATACCAGGCCGGGAAGATCTTATTACTAAGGCCGAGCAGGTAGTTGAAGAGATTCAGGAGCAATACGAAGCCGGGTTATTGACCGATGATGAGCGGCATATCAAAGTAATTGAAACTTGGGCCCGTGTTAAGGATAAGATTACTGATTTGAGTCAAAAGGGATTAGACAAGACTGGTCCGATTTTTTCCATGATTGATTCTGGAGCTAGGGGCAGTTGGGGTCAGATTACCCAGATGATGGGCATGAAAGGATTAGTGACAAACCCTCAAGGCGAAACCATTGAATTGCCAGTTAAGGCCAATTTTAAAAAGGGTTTTGATGTTTTGGAATATTTTATTTCTACTCATGGTACCAGGAAGGGCCTATCCGATACGGCGCTCCGGACCGCCAATGCCGGTTATTTAACCCGGCGCTTAGTTGATGTTTCTCAAGACGCAGTTATTATTGAAGAAGATTGTCAAGACAAACAAGGCATTGTTCTAACTCGAGAAGAGAGCGAAGAGATGGGCGAAAAATTGGAAGACAGGATTGTGGGTCGGATTTTGGTTGGTGACATAACAAACCCGAAAAGCGGAAAAGTGATAGTTAAGGACGGAGAGGCAGTAACAAAGAAAAAAGCCGCAGAAGTAGTCAGATTAAATCTAAAGGAGATTAGGGCCCGTTCGGTAATTAGCTGTAAATCCCAGCGAGGTATTTGTCAAAAATGCTATGGTTACGACTTGGGTTATAATAAAATGGTTAAATTGGGGGCAGCTGTTGGCATAGTAGCCGCCCAATCCATTGGTGAACCAGGCACCCAGCTGACTTTGCGGACCTTTCATACCGGTGGTATTGCGGGTAAAGATATTACTCAAGGTCTGCCGCGGGTTGAGGAGCTCTTTGAGGCCCGGCCGCTCAAGAAAAAAGCTCTCATAGCCGAGGTGAGCGGCAAGGTCAAGATTGTTACTGATGATGATGGCGCCAAAACCATTCAGGTTTTTCACCAGGGCAGTAAAGAAGACAGATATTTATTGATTAAAAATGCCAAAGTTAAAATAAAAGACGGCAAGTCCATCGAAAAAGGAGAAGTGATTTTTGAGGTTCCCGACTGTGAGCCGGTTGTTGCCAAGAATGCCGGTTTACTCAAAGTAACTGACAAAGCCGTAACAGTAATATATGAAAAAGCCGGTATTAAGGAATATCCGGCGGCCTCTAATGACAGTTTTTTAGTTGCTGATGGTGATTTAGTGAATATTGGCGACCAGTTGGTTGAAGGCAATATTGATCTCCATCAACTTTATGAAGTGCAAGGACGAGGGGCTGTTCAAAAATATATTGTCAAAGAGATTCAATACATTTATTCTTCCCAAGGCCAAAAGCTTAATGACAAGCACGTAGAAATCATTGTCCGGCAAATGTTTTCTCGCTGCCTGGTGCTTGATGCTGGTGATACAAATTTTTTGGCTGGCGAGATTGTTTCGAGAGCGTTTGTCGAGAAGGTCAATAGCGAACTGTCCAAAGGCGCTAAGCCAGCCAAGATTCAAGAGTTGCTTTTGGGCATTACCAAAGTTTCCCTTTCAATGGAAAGTTTTTTGGCCGCTGCCTCGTTTCAAGAGACTGCCAGAATTTTGATTGATGCCTCGACTACCGGCAGGGTTGACCGGTTGCTAGGGCTCAAAGAGAATGTAATTATCGGCCGTCTGATCCCAGCAGGTACTGGCTTTAAGGGCAAGCAAGGCAAATTGCCGAACTTTGGGTTTATGAGGGGGTGAAGATGATGGACTATTGATAAAATGAAATTGGTTGCGTTGTTAAAAGATATAGGACTGAATTAACAGGGTTAATACAGTAGTTAATACAGCGGTTAATAAAATAGTTAATAATGACGACGGGTCTATTAACCCTATTAACAATTTTATTAACTTTATTAACAACTTGGATAACCAGAATAATGATGTCAGTGCTCTAAATGATGTTTTCAGTAAAGACATTATTGCCAGATTTATTAACTTTATTAACGATTTATTAACTGCGGCTAATTTTAGATGACAAATGAAAATATGCTAAATGGAAATGTAATAAAATGGACTTTACTAAACTACTCAATTTAAAATATCTTTTCACCATGGAGCCAGCGCCGTTTCAGCCGCTACAGCGGAACATTATGCTGGTTTTATTAATTGCGGCGGTTGTTGGGGAGATTGGATCCTGGCTCATGCGCCGCCGGAAGCGAGAAGATGCGGTCCAGACCACGTTGTTTAGCAAGTTAGTTAGCCTTTTTTTAGTCATGGTGATTTCCGGTTGGTTTTTGTATTTTTGCCGGCAACAAGGCGTCTACCTCTTAAGCCGGCGATTTTGGTTCGCGTTTTGGTTTGTTGGGGGAGTCCTTTGGTTAATCTTTATTTTAAAATACGTTTTTGTTCGGGCACCCAAAGAAAAGGCAGAATGGAACCGGCGGGAGGCATTTGAAAAGTATTTGCCTAAAAAGAAAAGATAAATTGCAAATTGACATAACCCCAAGTTTTAAACGTGTAAGATAATGTATGAAATAATGATTACTAAAAAGCGAAAACTTGGTGATTTTGGGGAAAGATTAGCGCGGCGTTATTTAGAAAGAAATGGACATACAGTCATAGATACGAATTTCCAGACCCGCGCGGGAGAGATTGATATTATAGCTCGCGATGCTTTTTCGCAACTTGTTTTTGTTGAGGTGAAAACGCGGACTTCAATTGCATTCGGACAACCGGAAGAATCAGTGACGAACCTTAAGCAAAATAAGTTGCTTAAAACAATAAATGATTACCTTTATCGCCAAAATATCCAGGATGATAATTGGCGATTAGATATTATTTCAGTACAACCCAATTTTAAAACTCATCGGGCAAAAATTAGTCATTTTAAGGCAATAAGGTTCTGGTAGGCGCTGTCAATGACACCGTTTCCGATGCCTCATTCACTCCATCGCAATGACAGTCCTTATATTGTTATCCACAGCCTTTCCACTTGACCCTTTAGGGCACTTGCGATAAGATAAGGAAACTAATAATTTAAAATGAGCAGGAGGAGCTATCAAGGAGTTTTTTATGCGTAAAGTGCAAATCAATTTTTTAGAGTCTTTTGAGCTTTGTGAAAAGGTCAAGCAAAAGGAGCAAAACAATAAAAGGTTCCCTTTAAAAGGTTTAGTATTAGCCTTTATTTTTTTTGCAGCAGGCCTTTTTTCCTTTGTTGCCGTTTTAGGCAACACCAGCGTGGCTGCCGCTCCAGCCGTGCCGGCTGTTCCAACTGTGCTTTCTGTTGTCGAAGCCAGCAGACATACTGCTAACAAACCCCTGATTGCCGGAGTAACGGTTAATGATACGACTGTGGATGTATATATTGACGGGATATTCAATGGTCGGGCAGAGGTTGGGAATCACGAGAGCGGCACGGCTAATTTTTCTTATTATCCGTTTTTAAACTTAAAACCTGGCCAGCATACTCTTTATACGGTGGCCCGGACAAAAACTGAACCCATAGAACGTAGTGTTCAATCAGAAACAATTATTTTTGAGATTTCAGGTTTTATCCCCCCAACACTTTTTACGCCAGTATTTAATTTAGAAACAACAGAGTTCAGGCCATTTATTGTAGGCCTATCTCACAATGATTCAGGGGTTAGGGTGTATATTGATGATGAGTTTGATGGTCAGTTTTATGTTAAAAACCATATTTCCGGTACGGCAAACTTTGCCTATAAACCCCAGGGAGGCTTGGCAATAGGGATACATACTGTCTATGCAGTTACTTTTAATAAGGACACTGGTCAGGAGAGCTTGTCTTCGGGAAGAGTTATTTTTGATGTCAAGGCCCCATATCCGGCCCCAGTCTTGTTTCAACCAACAGCCGCCAGCGTGTCCGGTGTGGTTAAAAGCGGTTCTCGGGTGGAGATATATGTTAATGGTATTAAGAAAACTAACCTAGAATCCGTAGAACATCCTTCTGGCACGGCTAATTTTACTTATAATCTAGCTAGCGATTTGAGACCGGGAACCAACATAATTAGTGCTGTGGCCTATTCTGCCGGGGGTAAAATGAGCCGTCTTTCCCAGCCTGTGTATTATCAGGTAGGAGAAGTTGCTGCCGGAGTAACCCAAGCCGAGGAAGCACCCATAGAAGAAAAGCCAACCGCGATAACCAAAGAAGAACCAGAGCCAACATCCGAGTCCCCGGAAGAACTAGATGTAGTGCTTTTTCCAGGAGTTGACGAAGGAGAGCAGACCGATGTACAGGTTGGGGAGGGAGAGGCGGGTGGCCAGGTAGAAGTGACTGAAACCAAACCAGCAGAAGGAGAAGTAACCATTACCAAAGAAGGCGAGGAAGGGGCGCCACTTGCTGTTTCTGGCGAACAAGAGCCAGACCAGGGAGAAGAAGGACTGGGCGAGGAAGCGGGGACTAATTGGTCCAAGATAATCGGTTTAGTAATTTTGGCGGTTTTAATTATCATTTTAATTATTCAGCTTTTACGAAAAGAAGAAGATGAGGGTGAGAAAAAAGGCGAAACTTTAAAGTTGTTTGAAGAAGGCGGGAAAAAGGAAAAAGAAGCTTCCGTTAAGACCGAAGAAAAACCCCAAGAAGGAAGTGAAGAAGAACCCACTTTTCCCAGAGATGAGGATATTCCACCTCCACCTCCACCACCGCCAAGTTCCAATTTGCCATTCTGATGGCCACGGATTAGATACGGATAGTTGTGTGGATCACGGATAATATTCACGGTTTGATTTAGATAAAAACACCCGGCCCTAAAAGGCGGGGTGTTTTGGTTATTAATTTGTGCAGGGGCGTATTGCAACATGCCCCTACGGGTTGATTTTTATGGCTTGAAAATAAAAAAGAGCAGGAAAAGATTTTTCCCGCTCATTGAGATTTCCTCCAGGCCAGGTTTTCTTATTTAATTCCCAAGAGTTAGATTGCCTAATCGTTCTGTATCGACCATCAATTTCAGATCCTCACTCTCCAAAATAAGGGAAGCCAAACGGTTTCCCAGCCTATCATCAACTTCACACACGATTACGCGAATCATTGATCTCTCCCCCGCTTCTCTTTTTTTTGAGCCAAATGCCAACCCCCAATGGACTCTGGGGGTTTAAGAGTTCTCGAATGTCAACTTCAACTCCAGGCGGGGCAGAAACAACAATTTTCTCAATATCTGTCTCTCGTCCTACAGATATTTCAATCCCGTCTTCCAGGCCAAACCGCACTATTGCCAAGGTTGTTGTAGATCCCTGGGTTATTGTGAGTTTGCCGTCATTGCTTACCGTTAATCTTACTGTAGCATCCACAGTTCTTCACCTCCTTTCTAAAAAGATGAAAAATGCATTAGCAGATTGTCAGTCAGAATGATTATAAAGCTTAGCACAATTAATAAAAAATGTCATACGGGTGCTTGCATTTTTTTAAAATCTTGCTATACTATAATCAGGCTAGTGTAATGATGATTATACTAGCCTTTTTAAATGACATAATCCAAATCTAGTTATAAAAAATGCAAATTTGCCCCTCCTCGGTCTTGTCTTCGACTCCGAGACTCTCTTCGAGAGCCTGAGGGCTCCTCAGAGCCTCGAACGGCAGACTCGAGGAGAGCTCAGGGCCGAAAGGTAGATTTGAATTTTGACTTTTAACTTTCAAACTATTTAAATAAAGCTTTAATCATTAAATTTTTTCAAATGAGTAAAAACGAGATTGCAGACGCAATTAAACAAATTTGTGAAGAAAAAAATATTTCTCATGATTCAGTGATTGATACGATCCAGCAGGCTTTAGCAGCGGCTTACAGGAAAGATTTTGGCGAAAAGAATCAAAATATTAAATGCGAATTTAATGCCGAAAATGGAAAAATTCGGGTTTTTGATGTGAAGACCGTGGTGGAGGATTTGCCGCCGGAGGAGGAGACGGAAGAATCAGCGGCTGGGAAAGCTGAAGAGTTGGGGGTGGTAGAAACAAAGAAACAAAGAAATAAAGAAACAGAGAAAAAAGAGAAACAAGAAAGCGATAAAGATAAAGTTGATGACAAGGAGAAAGATAAGATTAAAAAGACCAAAGTCAAGGAAGGCGAGCCAGCGGAGTCAGTTGAGGAAGAAGAAAGGAAATTTAATCCTCGGACTGATATTCAAATATCAGAGGCTATAAAGATAAAAAAGACAGCCAAGATTGGTGATGAGATTAAAAGCAAACTAGAGATTCCCGATGAGTTTGGGAGAATGGCGGCCCAGACCGCTAAGCAGGTTATTATCCAAAGATTGCGCGAGGCCGAGCGGGATATGTTATATCAAGAATACAAGAATAAGGAAGGCCAGGTTTTGACTGGCGTAGTCCAGCGGCAAGAGGGCAGGCTGGTTTTGGTTGACTTAGGCAATGCAATAGCTATCTTGCCGGCAGACCAGCAAATTGGAGGTGAAAATTATAATTCTGGTCAGCGGTACCGTTTGTACATATCAGAGGTTAAAGAGGCATCCAGGGGACCAGAGATAGTTGTATCACGAATTCATCAAGAAATTGTCCGTCAGCTTTTTGCTATTGAGGTACCCGAGATTGCCTCGGGCGCAGTAGAAATTAAAGCCATTTCCAGGGAGGCCGGCTCTCGGTCTAAAGTGGCTGTGGCTACAAAAGAGGAAAGCATTGATCCAATCGGCTCCTGTGTTGGCCAGCGCGGCACCCGAATTCAAACTATTATCAATGAATTAGGCGGTGAGAAAATTGATATTATTGAATATGATAAAGAGCCTTCTAAATTTGTCAGTAATGCGTTATCCCCAGCCAAGGTAGTGAGCGTAAAAGTAAATGAAAAAGAAAAAACCGCTAAAGTAAAAGTCAAAGCAGATCAGTTGTCTTTGGCGATTGGAAAAGCCGGGCAAAATGTGCGCTTAGCCGCTCGATTGACCGGGTGGAGGATTGATATTGGGGAGGCGGAGGTGACTGGCGGTAAAACCGAGGCAGGGATGGAGAAGACAGAAAGTGGGGAGACCGCGGACAAAGAAACTAAGAAACAAGAAACTAAGAAACAAGAAATAAAGAAACAAGAAACTAAGAAACAAGAAACTAAGAAACAAGAAATAAAGAAACAATCCGCCAAAGGCGGACCCGCCTCGGGCGGGGAAATAAAGAAACAAGAAACTAAGAAACAGGGGGCGGGTGACGGTGATCAAGAAAAGAAAATTGATAAACCAGAAAAGAAGGATGAGAAGAAAGAGAAGGATGAAGAAATAAAGAAACAAGAAACAGAGAAACAAGAAACGACCGAGAAGACCGGCAAGAAGAAGACGGAAGACGCGGGAGCGGAGGGTGTCAAGGGTAAGGGCGAGAAAGAAAAGAAAGATAAAAAATAATTGATAACTGATAATTAATAATTGGTAGAGTTTTTAAAATAAAAAAAAGCTGCCACGGGGATGCGCGTGACAGCGGGTTGAATAGTTTTTTTGATGGCTCACTCGGTTAAATCGGGTTTAGTTGGTACATAGAGGGTGATTGTTCTAGTGTATCCTTTCACTTCCTTCACCTCTATGTCCCCCCATTTAGTAGAATCGGGCGACTCAATTATTGTGATGGCTTCTGCCGGAAGTTCTCTGGCAATCACCGCATTGGCCTTTATCTCCTTTGTCAGATAGGTGCGATAGGCGCGGCCATCTTTCTCGGTTATCGCCGGTCTATCATAATTATAGACCTGATATACACCCTCCTCAATTTTCGTTGTTGGCTCGCCGTTCATTGGTGTGTGATTGGCTGACGCTATCAAGAAGGCGAGTACAATGCTTATGGCCGCTGCTGCACTAGATGCAATCTTTACACTCCCCATGTTCTTCACACTGCAATACACAGCGATTAACATCGATATTACGGCAACAACGAAGCATCCCAATGTTGCTATTACTATCATGATCATGCCCTATTCCTCCTGTTTAAGGGTTGTAAGGTGGTTAGTTGATAGTTGATGGCTGATGTATGATGAGCGAATTATTGTATCCTATATCATAATAAAATTTTTGTCAAGCCCCCTCGTGTCGTTTTTTTATGTCTACAGTAAATCCACGGGATCCCTCGGCTTCGCTCGGGATGACAGCAGTGTGGCTTCGGCTGGTCGGGATGACATTGGCAATAAATTAATAAATTAATAAACCAAATCATGTCGCATGAACTTATTTCTATCATCAGCGCCGCGGTTGGCCTAATTTTTGCCGCTGGCTTAGCAGTGTCAATTAAGAAAAAACCGGCAGGCGAGAAAAAAGCCCAAGAAATCGCTTCGCATATTAGGGAAGGAGCCATGGCGTTTTTAACCAAGGAATATAAAATCTTGGTTATTTTTGTTTTAGTGGCGGCGGCTGTTTTGTTTTTAGTCCCTCAATTAGGCTGGAAAGTGGGCATTTCCTTTTTAGCTGGCGCTGTGTTTAGCGCTGTGGCTGGCAACATTGGCATGCGCATCGCCACTTTGGCTAATGTCCGGACTGCTGCCGCAGTTAAAGAAAGTTTGCACAAAGGCCTTTTGGTGGCTTTTTCTTCGGGCAGTGTAATGGGTTTGACCGTTGTTTCGCTTGGACTTTTGGGAGTTGGTGTTTTATATATGATTTTCCGCGACCCCCAGATTATTTATGGTTTTGGTTTCGGCGCTTCAAGTATTGCCTTATTCGCCCGTGTCGGCGGCGGAATTTACACTAAGGCCGCTGATGTTGGCGCTGACTTAGTGGGAAAAGTAGAAGCTGGCATTCCAGAAGATGATCCCAGAAATCCAGCCACCATTGCGGATAATGTTGGTGATAATGTGGGGGACGTGGCTGGTATGGGCGCGGATTTGTTTGAAAGCTATGCGGATTCAATTATCGCGGCCATGGTTTTAGGAGTTTCAACAGTCGCTTTGTTCGGAGAGGGCGCGATTACTCTGCCGCTGTTAATAGCCGCAACCGGTATTGTTGCCAGTTTGATTGGCAACATTTTTATAAAAGCAAAAAAAAGCGGCAAGCCGCATGCGATTTTGAATTCTGGAATTTTTGGCGCGGCCATTATTATGGCTGTGGCCAGTTATTTTGTGGTGCGTTACACTACTTTAAATGGCGGGAATATCTTTTGGTCAGTGCTCGTAGGCTTGGCATCAGGAATTATTATTGGCTTGGTTACTGAATATTATACATCAGAAGCAAAAAAACCAGCTCAAGAAGTCGCTAAAGCTTCAGAAACTGGCGCCGCAACAAATATTATTTCCGGCCTGGCCTTAGGAATGATGAGCACGATTATCCCGATTTTAGTAATTTGCGCGGCTATTTTTTTATCATACAGATTTGCCGGGTTTTATGGCATTGCCATTGCGGCCGTGGGTATGCTTTCAACTTTAGGTATTACTTTAGCTACTGATACTTATGGTCCGGTCGCGGATAACGCGGCCGGAATTGCGGAAATGGCCGGACTGGGCGAAGAAACCAGAAAACGAGCTGAAGAATTAGATGCCGTGGGAAACACCACTGCGGCTATTGGCAAAGGTTTTGCTATTGGTTCTGCTGGTTTAACTGCGATTGTCCTCTCGGTCAGCTATGCTACAGTAGTCGGTCTTGATGTTATCAATATTGTTGAACCCAAAGTAATGATTGGTTTATTTATTGGCGGTCTTTTGCCATTTATTTTTTCAGCCATCACCATGAAGGCCGTGGGCAAGGCCGCATACAAAGTGGTTCAGGAAGTTCGCCGGCAATTTAAAGAAATTAAAGGGATTATGGAAGGTGAAGCCAAACCAGATTATGCAAAAACCGTGGAAATTGTTACTGCCAGCGCTTTGCGCGAAATGGTTGTTCCTGGCGTCTTGGCTGTTATTGTGCCAGTTATTGTCGGCTTTGTTCTTGGTCCAGCCGCTCTTGGCGGTGTTTTAGCTGGCGCTATTGTTACAGGATTTTTAATGGCTGTTTTTATGGCAAACTCTGGTGGCGCTTGGGATAATGCTAAAAAATATATTGAAGCTGGTAATCTTGGAGGCAAAGGTTCTGATTGTCATAAAGCTGCTGTTGTTGGTGATACTGTTGGCGACCCCTTCAAAGACACATCTGGCCCGGCTTTAAATATCTTGATAAAATTAATGAGCATTGTGTCATTGATCATCGCGCCGTTGTTGCGTATTTGACTTTGGGTTTCCCCTCATGTTATTATAGAAGTATCCTAAATTTTTATTTAAATATTATGTTTAAATTTGGTCTTTATCCTGTTACTATTGAGCCCTGCGAAGAAGGCGGCTACTTTGCCAAATGTCCAGCTTTTCAAGGGTGCTATGCTGAAGGCGAGACTTACGCTGAAGTAATTAATAATATTGAAGGAGTGATAAAAGCGCACATTGAAGATATGAAAAAAAACAATGAGTTTGTTCCAAGTTTTACTGTCAAAAAGCCATGTTTTGCGAGTCTTAATATTCCTATTCCCATAAGAGTATAGTAATGTCTAAAAGGTTTCCAACAGCCAATTATAAAGATGTTATCAGAATAGCCAAAAAACTTGGTTTTTATTTTTCCAGTGAAGGACCTGGCAGTCATGAAATTTGGCGTCGGAATTCTGATAATCAACGTATAACAGTTCCAAATCACGGCAAGAAAGATATTAAAAGGAAAACATTAAAATCAATTATTACTGATTTTGGCATTAGTTCAGAAAAGTTTATAAAGTTACGGAAAGGGAAATGAATTATGTTAAAAATTGTCAATCTCAAAATTCTTCCCCGTTCTTCTATAAACGAGCTTATAAAAATTTCGGATACAGAATGGAAAGTTAAACTTACTTCCCCGCCAGTTGATGGTAGGGCCAATCAAGCTCTGATAAAATTGTTAGCCAAAGAGTTAGGTGCGGGCAAAACACAGATTGAAATTGTTAAGGGATTGAGGAATAAAAATAAAGTTGTGAAGATTGTTTTTTAACGATAACTTGGTTTTTTTATTTTTTTAAATATGCTTTTTAAATTTCCCAAGGATAACGAGAAAATTTCTTGGACCAAGCATGTTAAAGAAAAGATGAGGTTTTATGGCTTGAGCGAGAGCCGATTGCGGCGAGTGCTTTTAAATCCCAAGCGCAAAGAGACGGGCATTGCCCCAGA
>JAHIMF010000028.1 GCA_018896645.1 Patescibacteria group bacterium
AATTACTACAACGAACTTAAAACAAAAAACCCGCGTTGGTGCGGGTTTTTTGTTATTGCTATTTTCTCTCTTAAATTTCTTCTCGCTTAAATAAAAAACCCCGCCTTAACGGTCAAAAAATAGGGTTATTCATTATAATTGCCGTATAAAATCGGTTCAAAGGTAAAAGGTGCGGACAACTCCCTGTCGCGCATATAAGCACCTGGCTTAAATACAAAAACACGACCCGCCCCGGTCGCAACCGGGACGGGCCGTGAAATATAATTACATGTTATGGCTTATGAATTATGCTCCTCGCCGGACTTTTGTTCCTCTTTCTCTTTATTTTTTCTTTTCTTTCCTTGCCTGTAACCTATAATAACAATCATCAAAAGCATGGCGTCAATAATACCGATAAAAACATTTACTAACCAGGGTTTGCTATCTGTTTCATCCTTAATTTTTTCGTCTTCCGCATTCTCGCAAGTTTCACCGCTTTCGCATTTTTGTAGTTCTACATTTTTCGCATCAATTATTTCGTCATCAACTTGAGGCCCTGAAGTATCAGCTAAAACCAGAGGGTCATCAACAAAATCGTCAGTATCAGCTTCACCCACAACAATATCGGGATAATCCTGTCCCCCGTCTTTGCCAGTGACCGAAACCTCTCCAAAATCATTATCAAGTTCCTCAACCTCTAAATCGCCGTCGTCTTTGCTTTCATGCTTTAATGTTTTAATGCTTTCTTGGTCTTCATCAATCGGACCGCCGCCGACTTCATTAGGACCCTCGGAAACGCCTGATACTTGAGCGGTTCTAAAAGAATGTTCTGGACTAAACACCGGCGGCGAAGCCCGAGAAACAGTCCGATAATAATAAATGGTTCCCGGGGCCAGTCCGGTAATTGTTACGGAATGCCCAGTCACTTTTGGATTTAGGTTATATTCTGGAGTAGTGTGCACATAACCATAAGTAGGCGGAGCCCCGGAATCATCACTCATATCCAATGTATGCGGCTCGCCTTCCCCGGAATAAATCACTTGGCTGGTAGAAAATTGGGATGTTAGCCAGGTAACAGTTACTTTGTTTTCAATAACATCAGCCACTCTTACTGACTCTTGAGAAATAGTTAATCCCGAAGAAAAACCGCCGCCGCTCGTTGCCGCAGGCCCCGAGCCTGTTGAAGGGCCGCCAGTCTGATTATTATTTTGTTCAGTAGCACAGCTGGCAGAACAGCCGTCCCCGGCTTCGGTATTGCCATCATCGCATTCTTCGCCAGCATCAACAGCGCCATCCCCGCAAACAGGTTCAGAAATTTCTATCAAGCACTGGCTGGAACAGCCGTCGCCAGCTTCGGTATTGCCATCGTCGCACTCTTCACTGCTATTTATCAGGCCATCACCGCAATATGCTCCTTGATTATTTATAATTTGGCAGGTCTCACTGCAATAAGAACAAAAATTGCCGTATTCAGGTTCGCAAGCAGTTCCGTTGTTTTCGCCGTCATCGCATTGTTCGCCCGCATCAGTATTTCCATCACCGCAATAAGCAACGCCCGAGCAGAAATCATTTTCTGCGCCCGGCGTGCCTAAGTCGCCCTTGCCAAAAGCAGAAGACGAAACGCACCAGTTAGAACCAATATTATTATCTAAACTCGGATAGGCCAAAATCATAGAAGCGCCAACAGGGTTAGGGAAATTTGGTCCGCCATCATATTCAACTCGGTCAATTTCTGTATTATTACAACTTATAATTACTTCATCGTCACTATCGCCTAAGAAAAAAGTAGAATAAACATAATCAACATTAACCCCGCCGTTTAGGGCTAAGTTCCCGCTAACTCCTAAAACCGCATAGCCGGCCGCTGGAACAATTAAAGTATTATTGATTATATGAAAATGGCTGCCCAAATCGCCAATAGCGCAGCCATCTAAATTAATATTATTATTAGTAGTGTTATAAACTTCAAACCATTCGCCCCCAAAATCAGAAACCTTAGCTGGGTTTTGCATAATTTCATTAATCACAATATCGCCAGGCCCAATTCCTTCAGCCTTGCAAATAGCAGAACAGCCGTCGCCGTTAAGAGTATTGCCATCATCGCAATCCTCACTGCCTTCAACATCACCATTGCCGCAGACAGCTTGGGTCTGGCCAGTGCAATCATTATTACAAAAGCCATAAGCGCCATTATCATTGCCATCATCGCAATTTTCATCGCCCTCTGGCACGCCATTGCCGCAAACCGGCTCGCCTTCTAATTGGCACTGGCTATCACAGCCATCGCCGTCATCATTATTTCCATCATCGCACCCTTCGCTCGGGTCTAAGCCCCCATCACCGCAATAAGCTTCTATGGCGCATACCGAAGAACACCCGTCTCCGTCATCATTATTTCCATCATCACAATCCTCGCCCGGATCTAAATTACTGTCACCGCAAGCTGGTTCCGGGACTTCAACCAAGCAGCCGCCGGAACAGCCGTCCCAATTATCATTATTCCCGTCGTCACACTCTTCACCAGCATCCAAATTTCCATCGCCGCAAAAGGCCTCAATAGCGCAACTAGCAGAACACCCGTCTCCATCTGAAGTGTTGCTGTCATCACACTCTTCATCGCCCTCATCTACGGTTCCGTCTCCGCAATAACTCCCGTCCACTGGAATACTTTCACAAAACAGAGAACAATAATTACAAGATTCTTCATAACCTGGCTCGCAGATCTGGCCATTATCTACTCCATCATCGCACTCTTCGTCCGCATCCAAAATTTCATTGCCGCAAACAGGCAAATAATTAGCAAAATCAATATCTTCTACATTATTATGGTCAGCAATAGTTACATTATATAGGCCTTGGGTTGGGCAGGTCTGGACCCAACCGGTTTGCAAGGTTTCGGTTACAACATAATCCCCATCAGTTAGCCCGGCAAAAACATAACAGCCATCCGCGTCTGTTAGTTGGCTGGCTGGCCCATTCGGGCTGCCGGTTAATATAATTTCCCAATTTTCCAGGGTGTCTTCGTCCTGATCAATTTCGCCGCTATTATTATTATCAATGTCGTTATATTTACAGCCAGAAATTGAGCCGTACTGGCAAACCTCAAAAGCAATTTCATCATAAATAGCCGCGAGCCCATTGCCGTTAGGCACATGATAATATTTGGCGCTGGTGATATTTGCAATATTTTGGAGCATTACTTTATTAATATCGCCATCACTACCCAAACCTATAGTAAAAATTTTATATCCTAAACCAGCCGCTTCTCCGGCTTTGGCTTCGGCATAAGCCACATCTAAAGGGTCCTCGCCATAACCTGGGCCATTTGGTCGATTAGCTTTGCCGTCAGTTAAAAGAATCATGGCTTTGACTGCCTGGGGATTAGCCCGAGTAGAGCTCAATTCTTTTAGGCCTTCATCAATCGCATCCCCGATATTAGTGGCTCCGCCAGTGGTTAAAGAACTTACAGCGGCTTGAGTGCCAGGGTGATCGCCAGAAAGCTGGTTATTTAGGATTGCCAAATCAGCAAAAGATATCAAGCCGGACTGGTCATTTACGCCTAAATTATCAAGAAATAAATTAGCAGAGTTTTTAGCATGATACATTTTACTTTGAGTAGCCGGACTAAAATTTGAAGGATGATGGGGTGATAGATCTTTATCGTTACACCAAGCTAAAGTCACTTCTCCACTTGTCACTTCTGTACTCACACAACCGTCTGTATTATTAGTATTACCATCATCACAATGCTTGACCCATTCAAAATGATCGACTATCCATTTATTCTCCCACCAGTCACAATGACTAATCGCCGCACCATCAGCCATACTCCCAGAAGTATCCATCACTAAAACCACATCCACATCAACCGGGCAAAGTTCATCAGCTGAAGTCGTAGGCATAAAAAAGAAAAACACGCTAACTAAAGCGAGCTGAATTATCACCGCAACAATAAAGATAATAGATATCTTTTTTTCTATTTTTATTAGACCGCCTTTGCCTGCTTTTTCTATTTTTAATAAAATTCCGGTTAACGCCAAACCAGCCTGCCTAAAAGTTTTTTGCCAAGACATCAAGGATTCCTGGCCCCTTTTGATTATCACTGACCAAACCATCCGCAGGGGTTGGTTGATTAAGCCGGTATGCCCGGCTTGCGCCTTGTCCGGAACTGTTGTTGATTCCGATTTCTGCTTGGTCTTTTTTTCCCAAGAAATAAGAGCATAGTTTTGTTCTGCATCGCTTCTTTGTGAAACTTTATTAGGCCCAAGGCAAATAACTTTAAGCATTATTTGCAAAGCTTGCTTTCTTAGACAAAAACCGCGCCTTGTTTTTCTAAAGCCAGCAGTAATGTCCGAAATAATCTTTAAGTATTTTTGCTTAATTTCTAAGCCCTGATTAATAATAAAAGAGCTTGCTTGAATTAAAAAGCTCTTAAACAGGTTGCGCGCTTTTTTTATTGTTCTTAAAATTTCCGAGTTCTCCGGGTTCTTTATATAGTCCAGTTTTTCCGTTTCCAGGGCCACTCCAAACACTATTTTTCCCCCTTGTTTCTTTTTGATGATTTTCAACATATTTTTTGGAGGTTAATTTTAGTTGATTAACTCTCCTCCTTTCAAGCAACAGCATGGGGGTGCTACTTTTATTTGCTTTATATTATTTTCTTTTTTTAACAAAAATTATCGCAACTATCACTGTTAAAATCAAGACAATTATAGCAAGTTGTTTATAACCTAGCAAAGCTAACCAGTTGTCGGTAACTATCGAAAATTTAAAATCTTCTTGGGTTATGATTTCGTCGCTAACAAGAAAATCTAATTCAGCCCGATAATAATCCGCTTCCAAATTATTAGTCGGAATTTCAATAGCAGGAATTTCATATCGAGCTAATGGTTTAACTGCCGGCTCTTCATCTGGATAAGGGAAAATAGCATTATAAACTGTTTTCCCATCAGCATTAGATATTTTAAAGTCAATCTGCGGTTTTAAACTTACATTACCCTGATTATCATAAATCAATCTAATTGTTAAATTCTCATCCTTAGTCAAATCATAAGTGTGCGGAATAACAGAAACATCCAATTTAATATCTTCATGGTCAGTGACTGTAATATATACTTCTCGCGAAACTCTTTGCCTAACTGCAGCGGACGCTTTCTCACCTTCAGCTTCACCTGGAGTTAAAATAACCGTTAATTTGCCGGTATATTCGCCATTAGCTGCATCTTCGGGTATTTTTAGCATAACCGCCACATCATAATATGCCTGGACAGGCGCCAGGACTTTAGTTACCGGATTATCTAAATCATTAACCTCATAAAAAGTTACCCAGTCAACAATATCTCCTTCAGCTATCAATTGGTAATAAGTTTCGGTTTCTTCTGAATTAAATAATTTTAATGTTTCTTGAAAGGTCTCGTTTCTTAATGCGTTTTTGATATCAATTGGATTGCTAATAATTCCAATAGCAGAAACGTTCTGACCTAGAGCCAGACTGAAGATTGCAATTAATGCCAGAAGAATCATTGTTTTTCTTCCGCCATTGGCGGACATATCTTTTTTTGTCATACAATT
>JAHIMF010000029.1 GCA_018896645.1 Patescibacteria group bacterium
AAAACCATGGAGCCTCTTTTGGCGAAGTACCCCTCTATAAAAGTTCCGAATCCAGTACCCAATGCTTAGGGCGAGTTTTGTTTAACGCAGTTTGTTTTCCCCACTCTTAAAGTAAAACAAAAATGGATAAATATTTTATCTACTTATTTTTAGTTGGCTTTGTAATTTTAGTAGCTTTAGGCTTCGCCATTTTTTTACTGCTTAAGAACTTCAAACGAAAGGAAGCCCAGTGCCAGAGAAAGCTTGAAGAGACTAGACAGGGACAACAGAATCTTTATGACACCTTTTCGGGCTTGACCGCATTTTCGGGCATAAAATCCGCCCTGGATTATATAGCAAAAAATTTACAAAAAGCGGGTTTCCCGAGAGTTTTAATTTTTACGATTGACAAGGATAAAAGAGTTTTAAAGCCAGAAATTGTCCTTGGTTTTAAGGGAGACCTTGATCTCAAAACTTTGGCTATACCGATTAACCATAGCAGAGGAGCAATAGCTCGTTCTTTACTTGAGAACAAATTTTTTGTTGTTGAAAATCAAGCGCACGAAGTATATAAAAATTTGGAAGTAAAGGAAGTTCTTTCCAGCGGCTCTTTTATGATGGCGCCGATCGCCAAAAAAAGTGACGAGCGCTGTTGGGAGATTTTTAATTGTGGCCGTACCGAATGTCCGGCATACGAGAATGCTGATCCGCGCTGTTGGACGTTGCCCAAGACCCAGTGTTTGTCCCATCTAAGAGAGATTTATGATGAAAAGACTTTTTTAGACCCCGACAGTAAACTAAAGGCCTGCCTGAATTGCAAGAGATTTCAATCTTTGGGGGTGATGATTGTGGCTGACAATGATTTTGTTACTTTCAACGAAGATGACAAAAAATTATTCAGAACCTTTGCTTATGAGGCGGGTTCAAAATTAGAAAGAGCTTACCTGCTGGCTGATTTAGAGACCAGAGAGCGAGAAATTACCAAAAGAATGTACGAACTTTCTATCCTGAAAGAGCTGGGAGAGCGGATTGGTTATTCCCTAAACATCCAAAAGATTGCTGATATCATTATTGGCTCTTTAAGGAAGCTAATAGATTATTCGTCTGCTTCTTATATATTGATTGACCCCGACAAAGAAAAACTCATATTTAAGTGCCAGCTGGAAACCGTTGTCAGCCGCCCCTTTATTGATACGGTTAAAGAAAGAATGTTAGCTGGACTTTCAGTTTTAATCAACCGAGAATTAAAAACAGAAAACCTTGATGAAAGCCTTAGCGGCGCTGTTTTAGAAGAGACAATAACTGAACCGGTTCAATCCTTTTTTAATATCCCCCTAACTTTGGGTGAGAAGGTGGTTGGGATGATTAATGTCGCCAGTACTAGGCCCGGTCTTTATAAGGAAGACGAGATGACGATCCTTTATAAAATTACTGCTCAGGCCTCTAACGCGGTTACTCGGCTCCAGGGGGTTTTGGATGTGGAACAAGGAAAAATCAATGCCATGGTTGCCAGTATGGCTGATGGGGTTTTAATGATTGATAAAGAGAACCGGGTCTATGTTATTAACCCTAAGGTTAAGAAAATGCTGGGTTTGGAAAAAGACGAAGTTTCCATATTTGACTTGATTGATATTTTAGCCGGCAAGCTTGATTTCAGGACAAAATTTGAAGAAAGCATAAAACTTGATCGTTTGATTGTGGTAGAGGAGGTTTATGTGCAAGAACGTTTTTTAAAAATTCTTTTTTCGCCGGTTAAAGATCAGGAAGGGGAAGTTTTAGGAACTGTGGTGCTTTTTCATGATATTACGCACGACAAAGAGATCGAAAAGATGCGGGAGGATTTCACAAACATGATTGTGCATGATTTGCGTTCCCCATTAAACGGCATTAGATTGATGGCCGAATTTCTTAAAAAGGGCGAGGTGTTAGATGAAGAAAGCAAGGAGTCAATCAATCTTATTCATAATAGCTCTGCCAGCATGCTTGATCTAGTAAGCAGTTTGCTTGATGTAGCTAAGATAGAATCCGGTAAATTTGTAGTGAATAAACAGCTGGGTGATTTGCGGGAACTGATTGTTGATCGGATTAAATTTTTTCAGCCACAACTCCAAGATAAAAAAATGGAGTTGGGGAATCAGATTGATGGGGCCCTGCCCCAAGTGAAGCTTGATCTAGAAGAAACAAAGCAAGCATTGAGCAATTTATTGGCCAATGCCATCAAGTTTACAGAGGATGGCGGTCGCGTTGCTATCCAGGCCTTGTATTATAAACAGGGCGAAGATATTGAAAAAAGAGCGCTGGATTGCGGCATCAAATGGTTTATTAATCAAAAGACTCCGGAGATTAGGGCTTTGGATAAGGATAGTGTTATTTGCGCGGTTACTGATAATGGTTGCGGCATCCCAAGGAAAGAGATTCCTAAATTATTTAATAAATTTGAACAAATTAAAAATGTTTACAAGCCAAAATCTGTTGGTACGGGTTTGGGGTTGGTGATTGTCAAGGGTATCATAGATGCCCATGGCGGCGTTGTCGGAGTGGAATCCCAGCTTGACAAGGGAAGCACCTTTTTCTTTACATTGCCCGCTGGGTAAATATTTATTATTTATTATTTACT
>JAHIMF010000030.1 GCA_018896645.1 Patescibacteria group bacterium
TAAATCCTCAATCCTGAATCATCAGGATTCAAAAAGCGTTCCTGTTACGGAGGACCAGGAGCGCTTATTTTTTTGTTATATTCGAGATATTAGAGCGAATTAGAGCTATTCGAGTCAGCCAAAAATTTATTCACTAACTTGTTCGCATCACCAAACCACTTCACCCACCTCACCTCATCCATCCCTCGAAACCAAGTCATCTGCCTTTTAGCAAACTGATGAATAGAGATTTTTAATTTTTTTATCATCTCTTCACGGGCCAATTTGCCGCGCAAATATCTGCTAATCCAGCGGTATTCAAGTCCGAAGTCATCCAGTCGCTTCCAACTCACGCCTTGCTTGTGCAGTTGTTCAACCTCTTTAATCATTCCTTGGTCAAGTTGTTTTTCAACCCGTTTGTCAATTAATTTTATTGTTTCATCTCTAGGGCGGTTGACTCCAAGTAGAAGGAAATCAAAATTGGGTTTCACTTTACCCCGAAGGTTGGCAAACGTTTGCCAACCTTCGGGGTAGGCGAGACAAACCTCCAAAGCCCGCACCACCCGCCGTTTATTTTTTTTGTCTATTTTTTTATAAGTTATTGGGTCTATTTTTTTCAGACGCGCGAGTAATATCTCAAGCGATTGCTTTTCCAATTTTTTTCTTAATTTTAAATTTGGCTTTGTGCCAGCTAAATTATAGCCCTCAATCAGAGCCGAAATATAAAGTCCAGTGCCGCCAACCACAAAAGGCGTTTTACCGCGTTTAAAAATATCATCAATCGCTTTATGCGTAAGTTTCAACCACTTCGCCACGTTAAAAGTTGTCTTCGGACCCGCCACATCAATCAAATGGTAGGGTATTTTTTGTATTCGAAATTTGGAATTTTGATTTTGGAATTTATTTGAAATTTGAGATTTTTTTGTATCTTGTATCTTGTATCTTGTATCTTGAATAAGATAATCTTCCAAATCTTTCCCTGTCCCAATATCCATACCTTCATAAACTTGCCTAGAATCAGCCGAAATAATCTCACCATTAAATTTATTCGCGAGCTTAACCGCGAGCTTGGTTTTTCCTGAAGCAGTAGGGCCGAGGATAATAATAATTTTAGGTTTATTTTTTTTCATAAAGATAAAAAATATCTATAATCCGTTTAAATCCGTTGTAATCCGTGTTCTATATAAATTTTTTCACATCACCCCTGTAGTTCCTGTTTGTCTTTACCTTTTTTATTTGGTCAGCCAAACTTACCTGTTTATTTTTAAGCTTTTCTTTTTTCTCTTCGCGCTTTTCTGCCCGAAGTTTTTTGTTTTTGGACAACATAAAATTATTAATTATTATTTATTATTTATCAATTCTCCTTCTATCCCCCACTCATTCGCCTTAGCAACCTTCACCTTTACAAATTTTCCAATCAGATTTTTTGGTCCTTCAAACTTCACATTCTTAAAGGTTTCAGTTTTCCCCATCAACAGATTATTCCAGCCAGAGGCTGGTCCGCCTTTGGCGGAAACTTTATTAACTTTATTAACTTCGTCTTCAACCAGCACTTCCAAAATTTTGCCCGCCAACCGTCTATTATTCTCCAAAGCCGTTTCTTTCAGTATTTCCGTCAAAACCTTTTCTCGTCTTTTCTTTTCTTCGCGCGTCACATCATCAGTCAGCCTCGTTGCTGCCGTCCCTGGTCTTGGGCTATACCGGGCAATATAAGCCATATCATATTTCAAATCCCGCATTACTTCAGCAGTTTCCTCAAACTGTTTTTTTGTTTCTCCGGGAAAGCCGACAATAATATCCGTGGAAAGTCCGATATCGGGAATTTGCTTTTTGATTTTTTTAATTAACTTAAGATACTCATTTTTAGTATACTTCCGATTCATTTTTTTGAGAATAACGTTGCTTCCGGATTGAATTGGCAAATGAATATAATTGCATATTTTCGGCTCGCCGGCAATAACTTCAATCAATTCATCTGAAAAATTTTCTGGATTGCTCGTCAAAAACCCGAGCCAAAACTTTCCTGGGATATTTGCCAGAATTTTAAGTAGGGCGGGGAAGTCGACAATACCATTGTCCAATTGTCCAATTGTCCGATTGTTTTTGTAGTTATTCACGTTTTCTCCGAGTAAAGTAATTTTTTTATATCCTTGTTTCACTAGATATTTAACCTCATTGATGATTTTTTCTGCCGGTCTTGAAATTTCTCGCCCTCGCACATATGGCACAACACAATAAGTACAAAAATTTTCACATCCCGTCATAATCGGGACATAGGCTTGGTGTGCTGATTGACGTTTTGGCGGTATGGATAGGTAGTTGCAAGGAATTTTGTTTTTATTAGATAATTGATAATTAATAATTGATAATTCACCACTTTGTTTCTTTGTGATTAACTTTGGCAACTCATTAATCATAGTTATCGGCAAAATCACATCAAATTGTTTAGCTAATTTGTTTTGGTCAAACTCAAGCACACATCCCGTTAAAACCTTTTCGGCCGGTAGTTTTCTCCATCTTCCTGACAATCCATAAATTCTATCCACTG
This sequence comes from Patescibacteria group bacterium, assembly GCA_018896645.1. Lineage (NCBI taxonomy): Bacteria > Patescibacteria group bacterium. The sequence goes on from JAHIMF010000030.1 coordinate 2,528, forward strand.
CCGACTGCCGCACCGAACACATCACCGCAATAATAATATCAGCCGATTTTTCATCGTCAGTTGGTTTATATCCGGCTTTTTGCATCACCGCGTCAATTCTCTCGCCATCCGATTTGTTCATCTGGCAGCCGAAGATTCTAAGGTGGTAATATTTAATTGGACCTTTTTTTAACATTGTGATAAAATGATTTGAAGTTAGTTAAAAAAGGAGAGTCAAAACCTATTAAATCGTTCGTCAGAAAGGAAGGGTTATGATGGAGATGACAATAACATGGGCAGCATGTGGTGACAGTGTTTCTGTAAAATTTCCTTTTGGTCTGGAGCCGTATCGCGGTGTTGGGGTGGAGGAGGACAGATCTCATCTTTCAGGGGCACAACCTGATGGCGGAGAAAATCCTCACTACTCTGTGTATGTTAGTTTAGAAAAAAAGGGTAAGCATCTTCATATGATTTTCTCTCCTGAGGAGGCGGCATCATTAAGGAAGGCGCTTGATAGTGGCATAACCATGGTTTCCAATGCACAACATCAGGAGTGATTATGGGTCCGTAAGTCAGAGGCGAGCACGACCGCATGTCATGCCCGCATCTTGTCCCGTACTCTTCGGCTTGCCGGAGTGGTGCGGGATTTTTCTTTTGCAAATTTTAGTATACCCCAATCTTTTCCGCGAGCAAGATTCGGCGTTTGCGGCCAATTTTATCCAGTATTAAGTTATCCACAGAAGAGGTAAAATCCGTATTGACAAAATATCCAAATTTGATATAATACAGATAGGCAAATGCCTAAATTTATCTAAATTTTTATGATAGTTGACAGATTAGCCCAAAATTTACTTAAAAAAAACCTGCAAGTCAATAAAGTGGTTTTGCTTTATGGTCCGCGCCGAGTCGGAAAAACAACTTTATTGAATCAATTTGTTGCTGGCCAGGCCGATAAAAAATCAATAAAAATGGTTACCGGCGAAAACAGAGCCACGCAGGACGAATTATCATCGCAATCAATTGAAATTTTAAAAGGATTTGTTGGCGATAAAAAAATTATTATTGTTGACGAAGCTCAGAAGATACCAAACATCGGACTTAACTTAAAATTGATTGTAGATAATATTCCGGATGCTGCCGTTATTGCCAGCGGTTCAGCGTCTTTTAGTTTAGCCAAACAAGTCGGCGAACCGCTTACCGGCCGAAAGAAAACAATTAATTTATTTCCTATCAGCGCCAGTGAAATTATTGCCACCAAAGATTTGTCTTTTTATAAAGAAACTTTAGAATCATATTTAATATTTGGCGGCTACCCGGAATTATTTCAAATTTCCAATCCGCAGGAGAAACGCAATTATCTTTTAGAGCTGATTGACTCTTATTTGTTTAAAGATATTTTAGAACTGGAAAATGTGCGCAGTCCCAAAAAGATTCGCGACCTTTTAACGCTTTTGGCCTTTCAGATTGGCAAGGAGGTTTCTCTTTCCGAGTTGGCCAATGTTTTGGAAATAAATAAAAATACGGTTTATCGCTACCTGGACTTGTTGGAAAAATCCTTTATTATTATAAATGTGCGCGGTTTTAGCCGCAATTTGCGCAAGGAAGTTAGTAAAACATCCCGTTATTATTTTTATGACAATGGGGTTCGCAACGGCTTAATAAATAATTTTAACATATTATCTCTGCGCGATGATATTGGAATGCTCTGGGAGAATTATTTGGTTATGGAGAGAATTAAAAAACAGTCATATCAATTTCTTCCGGCCAACAATTATTTTTGGCGGACTTATGATCAAAAAGAGATTGATTGGGTTGAAGAAAGAGACGGGTATTTGTACGGCTATGAGATTTGTTGGAGCAAGAAAGCGAAAAAAGCGCCGAAGGATTGGTTGGAAACTTATCCCAAAGCCAGTTACGAGACAGTGGATAAGACAAATTTTTTAAAATTCATTTTATAGTTCGTCAGCCGTAGGGGAGTATCCTGCCATCCGCAGAATCGCCTCAATTCTCTCGCCATCCGATTTGTTCATCTGGCAGCCGAACACCCTCAAATGGTAATATTTAATTGAGCTTTTTTTATTACTCATGCTTTTATTCATTTTGAAACCCCCTCGGCGCACCGGAGAGTTTTATTTTTTGACAAAAATATATCTGATTGCTATCATAGAATGTGGGAGGTAGGAGATGTTTTTGTTCTTTCACAATCAGAAAGGAGACGAGCCATGTCTAAGCGGCGGTTGCTGATTTTATGCCTCGCATTATTCTTATTGATAGCCCTTATTCCCTATCGGGTTGCGGGTTATACTGGTTTAAGATGGAATCCCGTAGATGATTATTATTATGATACGGGCCCACATCGTTACTATTGGAGAGTCGATTCCTGGACAATACCTCCAGTGGAAATTGGCGTAGTATCGTCTATTATGACGAGACATATTTTACTGGGCATTGGGAGCAGTGTAGGTGAGTCAAGAGACGATTTAAGCCGCACTTACCTTTCTATCCATCCCGAGCTCGAAACTTATTGGAAATTCCAGCGTGGATTTTTTAGCCAGTATCGTGATCCCCTGTACGGCGAGGCTGACATCTTGGCTTTTCGCCAGTGGTTATGTTTTAATGGTTTGCCAGCAGAGGTTATTGAATACGTTGAAAAGGTTCAAGGCCAGCGCTTTGAAGTGTTTTTGGGACTGGGTCGTCAGTTTGGTCGGGTGGGTCCTTTGAAATCGAATAGGATTATTTTGGCTATTAATCCTAGAAACATCCTTCAACCGTCGCGGCGCGAGATTTGGGTGGCCTGGACCTCCAGGTTCTAAAATCATTCTCCCTTATTTTGGTTTCACGGTCTAAACCAAGCCCCAGGCATTGAAATTTGCTTTTGGGGCTTTTTTATTCGACCACGAAAGCGCAAACACCACAAAAGATAATTTAACAATGTAACCCCTCAGCTCCGCCCTTTCGACTTTGCTCAAGGGCTTTGCTCAGAGTCTTCGACAATAGAACAATAGAACAATTGAACATCTATCAATGATTAATCCTCTATTTCTCTGTTTCTATATTTCTTTATTTCTTCTGTTCAACCTCTTCTCTCATCCTCTCCACGAATTTCTCTTTACTCATCTTTTTCACTGCCTTTTCACCGCGCAGTCGGACATTCAAATCCTCACTTTGCATTTCCTTGTCACCAATCACCAGCATGTAAGGAATTTTCATTTTTTCGGCTTTACGAATTTTATTGCCTACGGTTTCGTTCGTATCTTCAACTTCAACTCTTAAATCATTTTTTCTGAATTCATCAGCCAGTTTATGAGAAAAATTTTTATGGTCGGCGCCAACCGGTATTATAGTAATCTGAACCGGGGAGAGCCAAAGAGGAAAAGCGCCAGCATAGTGTTCAATTAGAATACCAATAAATCGCTCAAACGAACCAAGAACCGTACGATGCAGCATCACAGGCCGTTTTTTCTTGCCCTGTTCATCAACATATTCAATATCTAAAGTCTCGGGCATGGCAAAATCCAGTTGGATTGTGCCGCATTGCCAAGTTCGGTCCAGAGAATCAGTGATATGAAAATCGATTTTTGGGCCATAAAAAGCGCCATCACCTTCATTAAGTTGATATTTAACTTTTTTGCCTTGAAGTATTTTTTTGAGGGCTAATTCCGCTTTGTCCCAGATTTTATCAGAACCCATTCTATTATCTGGCCGGGTAGAAAGCTCAATTTTCACTTTTTTAAATCCAAAGACCTTGTATATCTCTTGAATCAAATCAATCACTCTGCCAACCTCTTCCTCAATTTGATCAGGCAGGCAGTAAATATGGGCATCGTCTTGAGTAAGACTTCGGACTCGAAAAAGCCCGTGCAAGACCCCGGAAAGTTCATGCCGATGCACCAAACCAAGCTCCGCTACTTTAAGCGGAAATTCTTTGTACGAGTGCAGGCTATTTTTGTAGACTAAAACTCCGCCTGGGCAGTTCATTGGTTTAATGGCATAATCCATTTCATCAATCTTTGTAAAGTACATATTTTCTTTATAATGTTCCCAGTGCCCGGATTTTTCCCAAAGAGTGCGTGAAAGGATTATTGGGGTGTTGACCTCCGTGTAGCCCTCACGTCTATGAACCTCTCGCCAATATTTTACTATTTCATTCCAAATAATCCAACCTTTAGCGTGCCAAAAAGGAAATCCAGGGCCTTCTTCGTGAAAAGAAAATAAATCCTGCTGGGCTCCGATTTTTCTGTGATCTCTTTTTTCGGCTTCAACCAACATCTCCAAGTATTTTTTAAGTTCACTTTTATTTTCCATAGCAATGCCATAAATCCGCGTGAGCATTTTGTTTTTTTCATCCCCGCGCCAATAAGCGCCAGCCAGACGATTGAGTTTAAACGAGTCAGCCGCTAGCTCTTTGGTTGATTCAATGTGTGGACCAGAGCACATGTCAACGAAAGTTTTATTGCCGTTTGTATCAAGGTTTTTATAGAAGCTGGGTTTTTCTTTGAGTTCTTTGAGGAGGTCTAATTTGTACGGCTCACTTTTTAGCATTTTCTTTGCTTCTGCTTTGCTCATTTCAAACTTTTCAAATTTCTGTCCCTGATTTATAATTTTTTGCATCTCTTTTTGGATTTTTGGCAAATCTTCGGGCGCTAGTTTCAGATTATCAAAATCATAATAAAACCCATTCTCTATGGCCGGGCCAATGCCTAATTTGACCTTTGGGTAAAGATTTTTTACAGCTTGCGCCAGGACATGGGAGAGAGAATGCCGTTTGGTCTCGATTGACGAAATTCTTGTTTTCTTGTTTTCTTGTTTTCTTGATTTAAGGGTTGCTCTTGACATAATTTTTTGGATGTGTTATGATTAAAAGTATTAAATATGATAATTATTTCGTATAGCCATTTCATTCTAAGGAGGTGATTTTTATGGACAGGGAGGAAAGAGTGGAGCGTGAACGGTGGTACAAAAAAGAGGGGATAAGACTGTTGGATTTAGCTGAACACGAGAGCGATCCCGAAAGAAGGGCAAAGCTGAAAGAAGAGTCGGATCGAGTTTTCGAGAAAGCTCGCCGTGTTCAAGATGGGTGAGCATATATGAAACCTTATTTTGGCCTCAGGCAGTATATTGCTTGAGGTCTTTTTTTTATCCGTTTGTCTGGGGTGACTATCAGTATTTAATAAAAAAAGCAACAAAATCTGCTGCTTGGGACCCCGGTCGCGACCGGGGCGGTTCCACCCTTATTACCCGCACATAAATTATTTGCGGGTCACTCATTATAAATTGTCACCAAAGTTTAGGATGATGCTCATCATCCCGCTAAATTAGGTGCGGGACCAGTGTTTGGTGAACACTGCAATCACTTTGGCATTTATATTATATTGGTAATTCTAAATTTTATCGCAACAAAAAATTAAGGACTAATGGGCGAAGCGCCCACTTTTATTTCAACTTGAGTTACCCTGCCGTCTAACTCCTCAAGTTTATCATCTTGACGTTTGTCGCATTTATACTGGGCTCTTTGTTCGTCCCGCATGTCTTCTATCTCTTTAGCAATTTTATCTTCACTGGATAAAATATCATCTCGGAATTTCCTCACATCCTCTTTAGTGGCAAATCTTTTTAAATCTTCTTTAGTGGAAAAAGTTTCAAAAGCCCTTTCGCCAAACTCTTTAAAATCTTCTTTCACCTCACTCTTAAAACTATTCATATCTTCTTTCATTTCGCCCCTAAAACTTTGCATATCTTCTTTCATTTCGCCCCTAAAACTTTGCATATCTTCTTTCATTTCGCCCCTAAAACTTTGCATATCTTCTTTCACCTCACTCTTAAAACTATTCATATCTTCTTTCATTTCGCCCCTAAAACTTTGCATATCTTCTTTCACCTCACTCTTAAAACTATTCATATCTTCTTTAGAGGGCAAGTCACTTAATTTATCATTAATTGGTTTAACTACTTCTTCCACCACTTCCCGAATAGTTTTTTTTAGCTCGTTTTGTTGCTGCATAGAATTTGTGGATAGGGTGTTATTGATTTTATTTTAACATGTTTTATTTTAACAAGGTAACGTTTAACTCTTCAAAAAGTCATATGTTAAGATGTTCAAATGTTAATATGTTTGCCTGTTTCGTGTTTCGTGAATTTAAGGCTGATTTACTTTCACCCGCACATGATTTTTCAAGAAAGGTATTTTTCTGGCCCAACTAATTGATTCTTTGATTTCAATGCTTTTTATTTCTGGGTGTTTCCTTAAGTAGACTTTGATGGTGTCATTGGTCAAGTCGGCCAGATCTTTCTCGTCAAACGAGGTGGCGGATTCGGGCATGGCGGTGCCGCTAATGCTAACCGCGAGTTGGGCTGTGCTTTTCTGGAAGTCGTAATTTTTAACGTTATAATCAAGGCTTTCCTCAGCAATTGAATGAAGTTTAGAGGTTTTTTTGTTAGCTAATTCTTTAGTGACATTATTTTTAACAATACCCAGAAGCTCTGCCTCGTCAAAGACAAAAGCTGTGACCTGTAATTTCATTTTTAGAGTAAATTCTTCAACCTCTGCCCCGATTTTTTCAACTGTTGAAGTTTCAATAACTTCCTGCCAGGTGGCTTTAGGTAGCAGTCTGGCGTTTTCAGTAAAAATGGCAGGTTTTTCTCCTTTGGGTTCTTCTTCTCCTTCGGCGGGCAGACGGTCATTTTCATTGTTATCTTCCGGAGTTTTGGCATTTTTGATTTTTTCTTCTAACTCAACCAAAGCTTGGTTAAAAAGTTTTTGAGCGAGCTGGGGACGGGCAGTGTCAATGTCTGCCTGGGAGAGAATTTTTATTTCTTTAACTCCGCCAGTCATCGGAGCCTGGCTTTCGGCATAAACCATTTTTCTTTTAGCTTCCGAAGAAAAACCAGGCAAGTAAAATTTACTTGGTCCGAGATTGCCAGCCTCCCCTGGTTCGTCAGCAAAAATTTCAACTTCTATTTTTCCGTTAGCCGGAACAGTAACCCCATTTTTAATTCTAAAGACATCATTTCCTCCTTCCGGACTTCCTTCCGGCTCAAAACGAGTTCGGGCAATTAGCTCTTGGGCCGTTGATTGTTTGTTAATAACAGTAATCTTACCGTGGGCAATACCCGGTTCTTTTTTAGAATCACCTTCGCCGGAAGGCGCATATTTTTCCTCACCTTCAATGGTTACTTCTACGGTTTCTACAAAGAGGGTATCTGGATTGTTTTTGGTCCAAGAATCCACAATCGAACGAATTTCATCAAGCGGCCCATCGGTTTTGGCTAAAGGCAGCGAGATGGGCACTTCAGTTTCAAAGGTTTCGGCCTGGGGGTTGGGAGTGACAATAATAGTGGTGTAGGAGTATGAAAAATAAAAAATCCCGATAATTAAAATAACTGCCAAGCCAATGAAAGTAAAAGCAATTTTGCTCAAAGAAGAAGAAGCGGGCACATAAAGTTGGTCTCTAGGCCCATCCTTTATTGTAGGCTTGGCTATTTCCTCCAGATCTCTCTCCAAATCCATTTTTCTATTGGTGGTTTTTTTAGGCATAAGTTTGTTATTTACTATTTAATTATTCCAGCCAGAGGCAAAGCTGAGCTTAGCTCTGCTGGTCAGCCTTTGGCTGATACTATTCCTTTTTATTAACTTTATTAACAATCAACAAATATCAATTAATATCAATTAATTTCCATCAATATCTATAAA
>JAHIMF010000031.1 GCA_018896645.1 Patescibacteria group bacterium
GGACTCTTACCGCACCCAGCCAGCATCAGACCAACTAACAGCGTCAATACTGCCATTACTAACTTTTTCATTTTCATTCACTCCTTTCATAAAGAGAAATTGAGAAATTGAGAAACTAGAAACTAAGGGATTCTTTTTCCTATTTTTTACAAAGAACAATATTTACCTCATCAGACAAAAGTCTTAGGCCCCTTTAGATAAGGGGTTTGAGGTTTGGTTTTTATTCTATCTTTACCCTATACTTATTTGGGGATTTTGTCAAGAGGGTTGCCCATAATTGATAAATCGGTTTTCGCAAAATCAAGAGGTGTGAGTAGATGTTGGATAGATTTTGATGCCATATTCAACCAATTTATCAAAATCCTTATTCTTTTTCCAAAACTTTAATAGCTTTTCTCTCAAGTGCTTATGAGGCTTATATCCTTTGTCTTGCCAGATAATTAAATCCAAGAATTCTTCATTTAAAATAACCGTTAGGGCCTCTTTAAGATTCTCAAATTCCTTTTTAGTTAATTTCTCTAAAATATGTTTTTCCCAGTAAGCATAGGTTTGAAAATGAAGTAACTCATGAACAAAAGTTCTAACATAAGTTTGTTTTGGCCAAATTATTGGTAACCAAACATAGCCACGCTCATAATCATAAGCGGCTCTAGGGAAAGTTGTTAAAAAACAGGTGAATTTTTCTCTATGGATTTTTTTACTCGTAACTATTTCCATTCTGGAAAAAATTTCTTTTTGGTATTGATTAAATATAACTCGTATTTCCTTCTTTTTTTGATTAATTTTTTCTTTCTTATATAAAATTTTTAAATATGGAATTAAAAAATCTAAGGCTTGTTTTTGGGTTTTGCCCACAAGTTTATTTTGCAACTTCTTGCTTATCCTTTGCTTCCAATCTGTCCCATACGAGATTGTATTACAGCCATCCCACCAATTCCAGGCATCTTTTTTGATATCTTTTTTAACTGTCAATTTTGATTATAAAATATAAAGGAAATAATAAAGGGGGGGTTGAAGTTTCAAGACAACAGCTCCCCGCGAAGATAGCTCCGTACTCGCGAATCGCGGAAGGATGCCTTCCGCTAATTCACGCAATCGCAGGAGCAGTCTGAACAGTCACAACAGTCACACGAAGAATTGGACCCCTTCTTGGTCGCCAAAATCCTCGCCTTCTTGGCTGTGACTTTCCGCTTCTTGAGAACGTCGATGGCTGCCATCGTTAGTTCCTCCTCTATGGATGGGTTATAGGTTGACAATCGGGAGAAAACGATTAAAAAACATATCGCATTCTCCCTGCGGACAACAATCACTCTCATAAAGAATACAGGTAAAACAGCCATTATTCATATTATATTCTCCTTGTTAAATATTTTTTTGGTTCAAAGAATGTCCAAATAAAGGGACAGCCAGCAAAACATTTACCCCAATATTTACAACCCTCACAGGCTTCTGCGGGGTAATGCCACGCCTCTTTGACAAAATCAAGATGAATACCGTACTCCCATTGCTCTTCAAAAGATTCAACAAGCTCTCCATTAGATCCTTTTGCATTAAATAATGGGCTGCCTACAAAATGCGTGCAGGGTAGAACATCACCATTAGGTTCAATGGCCACCCCCGTTCCATAGTAAATATGACAGTGATAATCCCGACCAATCGTCATATCCTCACGCATCTCATCCAAAATTTCTTCTGGAAAAAGACATAACGGAAGCGTAGCGAAAAAAGAAATGTGAATTCCTTTCTTACGTTTAAGGTATAGATACGCCTCTGTGATGGCTTTGGCATTGTCTCTCGGATCAAGGGCGAATGAGTCAGTAACGCCGCCCTGCTCATCGATGCTTGGAAGCGAAAAGTTATAGAGGATATTAGGCATTCCAATGGAATGCATAAGGATAGCATTGGCTACGATGTCATCAACATTCAAGGTTGAAATCGTCATAATGCTATTAGCCGAGATTTCTGCCTTAAGGAGGTTCTTTGCCCCTTGTAGGCTTTCCGCAAAACTCGAAGTTTGCGTAATAAAATTATGCTTTTCTTCTCTCGCCGCCTCTAATGAAACGCTGGAATGAATGAGACCAGCCTCCTTGAGTCTTAAGACAAAATCATAGTCAGCCAGTTTTCTTCCATTTGATACCAACTTCATATGGACGCCGCACTTTGCTCCAATCGAAACTAACGGAACAATATCTGGATAAAGTGTCGGCTCTCCGCCAATAAGTAGGCAGTTTTTCACTCCCAGTCTTGCTAATTTTTGTATGGCGTTGCAGGCGAAACTGTAATCCATCCATTCGTCATTGTGTCCATCACCCATTGAACAACCATCCTTGGCGTAGCAGAAGCAGCAACGATTATTGCACGAATAAGTCAGAACTATCCAAGCAGTTGTGGGTAACATCTGAATCACTCCTTTCACGAGAGAAATTAAGAAATTAAGGACATTTTCGTTTCTAATTTCTTGTCTGGTTTTTGATTTCACGATTCACGATTTATATAACACGAAACAAACTATCAATAATTAACTATTAGAGTTTTTAAATGAGCAAATATTTAAAACCAACCCGCCTCAGCAGACAAAAGTCCTTAGCCCCCTAAATAAGGGGCTTGAGGTGGATTAGCTGTATTCTTTCTCTATCTTCACCCTATACCTGTTTTTGGATTTTGTCAAGCTCGTTGACATATTCTGGAAAATTGCTATAATAGTTTTAGAATGCCAAAAGCAAAACAAACAATCTATTTAGAAACTTCAGTTATTTCGGCTTATTTTGATTTTTGGAAAAAGAGTCCCCTGCAAAAAAGGGAAACTCGAAAGTTTTGGAAAATAGTATTACCCGATTATGAACCAGTTACTTCTACACTAACCATTATTGAGTTAGAACGAGCCCGACGGGAATGGCGAAATGAATATTTAAAGTTGATTCAGAATATAAGGATTTTAAATTTTTCTCCAAAGGTTTCTCGGTTAGCGGAGCGATATATTAAAGAAAGGATTATTCCTAAAAGCAAAGCTGATGACGCAGGACACCTGGCAATAGCCGTGACCCATGAGATTGATTTTTTCTTGACCTGGAATATGCAGCATTTTTTAAGACCCAACAAGATGAAACAGATTATTAATTTTAATCGAACTAACAGTCTTTATATACCCACTTTAGTCAACCCTAATGATTTCCTTGAATAAAATCTATGAAAGAACCATATTTTATGCAACAAATTCATAAAGAGAGAGAAAAAGAGGCCAAAATTCTTTGGACCAGATTTAGTGGTAATTTTTATAAGTATCATCAGTTGAGAATGAAAAATTTACAGCAAGATTTAGAAAAAGCAGGTTGGCATCTAAGAGTAGGTCATCGTGGGGAGCAGCGATTAGTAGAATTTTAAATTCTTTACCTGGGCTGATGCCTGCCCGCCTCTGGCGGGATAATCACATGCCCCTAAAAAAGATTACCATTGACTGGCCCCGCACCAAGCTTGAAAAAGTTTAATCTAATCGCCAAGTATATTACCCAGACCCGCCTAACGGCTTTGTTTGTATTTAAAATAAGGTTTTACCAAAAGCTTGGTGGCGGGGTAAAGGCGATGGGGAGCAGATTGTTTCCGGCGGGCCGACTACTTATTATAAAAATCATAAGGATGTATGCACTGCTCGGTGTGATAGCCCAGGCACGCCGCCGGATGGGTTGGTGTGCGATAATGAAGGCGGCGCTGATTGTGATGTAACCTGTGATATTGGTCGTTCTTGTGTGCCGACATGGGAGGATACTTGCGCTTGTTCTATTAATGGTGTTAATATTTGTGATGTGAAAGCAGGTGAAAGTTCTTGTACAAAAGATGATATGGTCGGGGCCTGCCGCTTGCAGTTTGGGGATTCTAAAGATGCCTGCGCAAAAAATTTCTTTAGCTTTTCACATGTGTATAGTTATAGTCCTTTCTGCGCTAATCATCTGGCAAATTGCGATGTTGATGTTGATGGAGATAAGATTGTATCTCCAACAGAACCTTCTTGTTGTAAATTCCGACCCAAAGTCCAGGTTTTGGATAATTGGGGGTGGTGTAATGGGACGTGTGATAATCCGAATAATTTGGATGGGGTTGGGTGTTATGATGGAGATTGGGAATGTATCAATGGAACTAAACCAGAAAATGCTGATGATTCGTACACTTATTATGATGGAAATATAATAATTACTCCGTAATTTACTTGAATAGAATAAAAATAGGACTGAACGCAGTGGTAAAACGTTCAGTCCTTTGTTATCTGACATGATAAGGTTAATGTGACAGGGTTATTGTCCAGACATCTCCTCCATTATCAGTCCCCGACCATGTCTCGGTTTGGGGATTGTAAATTCCGTTACACTGAGGACCTCCCAATTTGAATTCAAGCTCGCCAGTGTATGGGTTTAGGATTTGTCCGTAGGCCTTTTGTCCTCCATCGACAGCCGTTATAGTGAGGTTTTTGTCGTGGATGTCGATAGTTATTTTGAAGCTGGTTCCATTAGTCCACTTGAACAACCATTCCCGGCCATTGACAAACCCCTCAAACACACTTTTTTTCTGTACTAACGGAGCATCCACCCGAGCAGTCTCGCCAACTTTTACCACAACCTGGCCAGTCCAGTTCTCGCATCCCTGTTTATTCACCTCCACCGCATAGACCTTGGGTTCCAGGCCTTCCACAAGCAGGGTTCCATCAGTTTTAACCGCGCCTTTGTTTTGGCCGTCAAGAAATATGCTTGCTCCGGGCGTGGAGTAAAAGAGCAGAGAGCCGGTAGTGGGAACCACAACCTTGGCCTGCAGTTCAAATGCCGGCACTTCCACTTCCTCAACATTAACACCATCCGCAAGGCGCAGGGTAAAGAAAGATTTTAGCTCGGTTCCAAGCTTGAGCTGGATTACCTTACCCTCCATGTCAAGGAAAGAAATATCATAATTAACATCTCTTTCCAGGGCAATAACCGTTACACTGTCAGGATTACTGGCTCCGCCTTGCTCCACCGGTAATGTCTCGATTACCTCTCCATCCACGCTAACCTGCAGTTTAATGCCGGCCGTGGAGCTGGCATCCGTATAGACCGGATAAA
>JAHIMF010000032.1 GCA_018896645.1 Patescibacteria group bacterium
CCATAACGGCTAAAAGATTAATTGCAATACTTTTGGCCAACGGTTATAAATTAGTTCGGCAAAAAGGCAGTCATCAAATTTATCGCCATAAAGTTTTTGGCATTATCGTTCCAGTACCTTTGCATGGCCGGAACAAACCAATTTATATTGGAACATTACTGACTATTATCAAGCAATCTAAAATTCCTAAAGAAAAATTTAAATAATCTGTTTTCTAAATTAGCGTTTTGTCAAGGAACGTTTTTTTGTTATTAAAGAAATTTCTGAAAGCGAGACGGGTTTAGGTCCTCGCTTTCAGCCGATCTCCTTAATAAAATGAGTCGGGTGATAGGATTGCTTTTTGGCGGATTGCTTCGATTCAACAAGCATGGGAATCGATATCATCACTACCTACTGGGCAATGCGTAAAAGATAATCGGTTCGTGGCGATTGATCTTTCGTGCCTGTCAGGCAACTCTCTCCTAGAAAGCAATGCCTGACTTAAATCCTATCCTTATCCAGCCACTTGACCAGATAACGAACTAGAGTATTTATTAGATGCCTATTTTCCAGCCCCCTCTCTCCTTTATAGAGAATGAAGACCACGCATCTAATAGATAATCTCTTTTACTCTCTCCTAATGAACTAAATTTAATGAGCTTTTTCCGGGCAAACCCCAGAAAAATAATGGAGGAGAACAGCTATCAGCCAGCTCTGTAAAATGTTTTTTTAAATATTTTACAGCTTAAACGATATTTTTTCGCTTACCCTTCTAATCCTGTGAAGGGATTTAGAGAGATTAAACGGCTATTATCTTCTTATCCATGTAGTATAGATAACTCTCTCTCCATTATTCTTCTGGTATTTAATAAAAGCCCTATTTATGAGAAGAGGGCTTTGTGTAATAAATGTCATATAGCTCTCTCTTCTATATTGTTGATTATTTATTTGTCAAAGTGCTTTTTCTTTTTTTTATCTTGATACTCCAGTATAGCATACCTTAATAATTTTGTCAAGGGTGTTTTGACATACTTTTCTATGATTTATACTACTTTTGGCTAAGGTTGGCTTAAATAAAATAGTTTAAAAGTTATAAAAAATAGCTATTTTTCGTCAAAATATATTTGACACTATTTTTGTTTGGGTGTATAATATAAATATAATGCAAATCTGCCCGCCTTGACTTGCAAGGCGAGGCAGGCGAATGGATGCGAATCTACAAATTGCGAATATATTTTTGTTGATTCTAAACAAATTTAATACCTTTAGCTAATATTAGCAGAGCTAAGCTCGGCTTTGCCATTTAGGAGGTTATATGTATGAAACAACTTTAAAAAACCTAGGTTTAAACCAAAATGAAGCTGAAATATACGAAATACTCTTGGAATTAGGCCCCTCTACCCTTCAAGTCCTGAAAGGTAAAAAAACCGATCTTAGCCGAGGTAATATTTATAATACTTTTTACTCTTTGCGAAATAAGGGGCTGGTTGTTGAGCTGAAGCATAAAAAGAAGACCATATTTCAGGCAGAAACACCGGATAAATTGATGGATTTGTTGGTTCGTAAAGAAGAGGGGTTTTTGCAGGACAAAAAAATTTGGCGAATATTTTGCCAAATTTAAAATCTATGTATGTTTTGGGTACGGAAAAACCGCAGGTTAGATTTTATGAGGGGGTTGGAGGATTAAAAAAAATATATGATGATATTTTAGCGGAAGGCAAGGATTTTCAGTTTGTCCGTTCAGTATATGATCCAATTTATACTAAGGAACTTGAGCCAAAAGTAACCCGGCCCTTTGTAAAAAAACGGGTGGCCAAGGGAATTAAGGCCTATTCTATTACTACTGACCAGCCAAAAGCTTTACATGACGCGGAAAAAGACAGGGCAATGAACCATTTTCGGCAATGGGTGCCAAAAGAATATTATGACGCGCCGGTGGAAATAAATATTTACGGCGACAAAATCGCTTTTTTGTCTTTTGGGAAAGATTTGACTGGCGTTATTGTAGAAAACAAAAACATTGCCGAAGCAATGCGCAAAGTTTTTGTTATGGCGAGAAGAGGGGCTAAAGAATTTTATGAGGCGTCTAAGGAAAATATGAAAAATAATTAAACTCCGGAAGTCCGAATAGGATCAAAAAAGCGGCAATAACATGATTAAGCCGCTTTTTTAGCGGCATTTTACCGCACATATTTTTCTTTAATATATTTTTTTAATGTATTTACTATCTCCTTAAAAACATCAGCCTGGCCCAATTCCTTATAAAATGATTCCTTGTTGTGATAAAATTCTGGGCATTTTCGCTGTTCCTGATTGGCGCAATAATTACCAATCGATACAACCCGACCAAGAATTTGGTTGGCGCGCCCACTGTCTTCAAAAACACTGCCAAAATCTATAGATAATTTACCATCTGGTTTAGTATTGTCTTTACTTATTACATTGTCTCCAGTTTTATCGAATTCTAAACCTTCACGATCAATTCTAAAGGTGATGGCCTCTTTTCTTGCCTGGCTACTTAGCTCTTTAGGAATTGGCTCATTGCTAAAAAGGAAATTAATACGCGCTTCTCCGTCAAATTCAATATCCGTGTAATGCTTATTTGTGCCTATATCACGCAAATGCAGAGCAAAATAACTTCTGGCTTTATCTTTTTGGCGAATAACTTCAAAATTGTAAACAGAATAATTGGGCAGTTCCTCGTTATTATTAAACTCATATTTATAATCTCCGCTGTCAGTAAATAAACTCTCTAATTTATCTAAAAATTCTTTATAAGTATCAAAAGCTTCATACACCTCTTTGATATCTTTAACTTCTAATTGCTTCCCGCCATAAAATTCTGCCTTGGCCTGTTTATTGGTTGCGATTAGATGAGCGGTGTGTAACATGTCGGTAGCCCGCCTTAATAGCGCTTCTGGAAAATTATCATACAACTTCTGTTTAGTTTCTTCATCTAACCCACTTTCTTTGATGTATTTAGAATTTTTTATTTCACTCGCGAGGTTAGCAGTTCGGTCATATATCCGCCCATAAATATCAAAAAACTTATTAGCTTCAATCGGTGGCAGATTATCACCAATCTCAATTATTTTTTTAGCATTACCATCGCCGTATTCCATGGCGATAAAAGATTTTAGTCCATACTCTCCAAAAGTATTAATAAATTTAATAAATCTATCATCTTCCCTGAAATTCATTTTACTTGCGGCGGTGGCAATTAACTGCTGTTCTTTGAAACTAAAGTCTGCTAAATTTATTCCAGTCTTATCTGATATATGCTTTGATACGTTGATTATATTTTCGAATGATTCGTATTCTCCTACTCTTTGTTTAAATTCCTCATTTGATTCATCAGCCCTTTTATTGTAAATTTCTTCTTTTTCATATTTTTTAATATTGGCTTCGTTTTTTCCAACCATAGCATAGCCCTTGGACGATTTTCTGGCTGTTTCCCTGCTAATTAGACCAAAGGTCGCCACGAGCTTCCTTGCGCCTTCTTTATCTACTTCCACAATTCCGCCTAAATCATTAGCAATTTCAAACGCCTTGAAATTTCCATTTTTGGGATCATATTCACTGCCTAATATGTACCGAACCGAGTCAAACATTACCGTCCCTCTGGTATTTATTTTTTTGTCCACTCTTTCTGCCTCAGCTGTTGAGCTTGTTGACATTATCTCAAAATCCTCGGGTTTTAATAAGCCGGTTTCAATCAAATTTGGTAATTCATTCCTAACATAAGCGCGCGGAGTATTCATTGACTCTCCTGGAATGCGAGAATTACCAAACGCGCCATACCTTTTATAAATATCATTAGACGCTAATTTTTTATATTCTCCATCCTCACCCCTAATCATTAACTTTCCAGCTTCATCTCGGTAGCCGTCCATGTATGTAGGATGATAAATAAGTAAAGGCAATAACACTTCTCGGTAATCTAAATCTTCAATATCCCCATATCTGACACTGCTATAGTTTTGTATCGCTCTATATACGTCAAATAACGATAAGTGGAATTGACTGCCTTTTATGGATTCCATATCAAGCGCTTGCTCTTTGCTGTCTGGGAAATAAAATAACTTTTTTTCGTTTTCTTCTCCGGCTTCATAATCTTCTTTCGATATTGCTTTTACATCTTTAAAAAGTAAGCGCAAGGTCTTAGATATAGAACTGTCTCCAAGATATTTAGCAATAAAAATAGTGCCAAACTCTGATAAAAGTTCGGTGTCAGTATTTTGCTTTAAAAAATCTAAGTCAACTACCGTTTTCCCATCAGCCGTATAGCTAATAACCCCCAGATCCTCAAGCTTTTTATATGCCAATTCTTTAGCTTCTCGGAGATCTGCCATCTGTTCGCATTGTCTGTTAAGATCTTTTAAATTAGCGCCTGATTGCATTTTCTTTTCCAATACTCCAGCGCCGTTGCCTTTTCTTTGATTCAATTCCAACCGCAACTTTTCTAATTTATCATAATGCTCTTGCATTTTTGCAAGCAGTTCTTTGTCGCTCATTTCTTGATTTTCATTTACGTTAATTTCGGTATCTTCTTGAAGTGTCCTTTTATCGGATAATTCATGATCACCTTCAATTTGTGGTGTTAATGTTTCTTTCAACATAATAATATCAATAAATAAAAATTATTTTCTTATTTTACTTTATCATTTCCCGACCAAAAAATCAATCAAAAAACTCGCTTCCAAAGCGGGTTTTATTATAATAACTTTTTCCAACAGCTCAAACTAATCCAGTTAAAAATTTGTCAGCGCTGATTATACGAACCTTGTCTTGCCAAAAATCGATGTCAGGATTTTTAACTAATTGATACGTAAAA
This sequence comes from Patescibacteria group bacterium, assembly GCA_018896645.1. Classification (NCBI taxonomy): domain Bacteria; species Patescibacteria group bacterium. Next base: position 4,814 of record JAHIMF010000032.1, read on the forward strand.
GGAATGTTGAGTTTTTCCATGAAATATTTTAGATGTTTTGAGGGCTTTTGGTCTGATAATTTTACTTCTACGGCAAACCAGGGTTTTTTGTTAACAGCGACTAAAAAATCCACTTCTCGGGCTTCAATATCGCGCAGGAAAAATAATTCAACTTTATACCCCTGGGAATCATAGAGGAAATGAGATAATTTTAAAAGATGGGAAGCAATCATGTTCTCCAGTCTGGCTCCTTCATCTTTTACTTGAGACCAATCCCATAAATACATTTTTGGTTCTTTGCGCAATGATTTGATGAGTTTGGCAGAGAAGGGATAAATTCTAAAATGATAATAAAATTTTTCTAAAATATCCACCCAAAGGGCAATGGTTTTATGGGTTACTTCCAAATCTTCTCGCAAAGCGTTTAATGATAAGAGAGCGCCGACTTTGTCAGGTAAAATTTCTACTAATACTTGGAGAGCTGATAAATCACGTACTGATTCAATATCTCGAATATCTTCTTTAACTAATCTATCTACACGTTCGTTATGAAAGCGACGTAATGTTTTATAATCTTTTTTAATAAAAGGTTCTGGAAAACCGCCAAAGGTTAATAAGTCCTCAAAAGTCTTAGCTGTGTCTTTCTTAATGTCAGGAAAAGATAATTCTTTGAATATTTTCAATCTTGGTTTAATTAACAGGCTTTCAGCTAAAGAAAAGGGGTGGAGACGGTAATAGTGATACCGACCCATGAGAGAATCTCCGCCTTTGCGGTATAAATCAAGACGAGCACTGCCAGTAACTAGAATATGGAATTTATTTTTGTATTTGTCAAACTCGCCCTTGATGTAATTTTTCCATTGTTTGTATTTATGGATTTCGTCAAAAATAATCAGGGTTGATTCAGCCCTAAATTTACCCTCTATGATGACTTTTCGGTCCTCACGATTATCCCAATTAAGATAAGTATATTTTTTATAATCGTTTTCACCAATATACTTTGCTAAAGTGGTTTTACCCACTTGTCTTGGACCGCCAACAAAAACCATTTTGGCTTTTAAGTCGGAAGTTACGGTGGGTTGGAGATATCTTAATTTTATCATAGAACTTTTATGAAAAGTTAATTCCTATATATTATACCAAAGTCAAAAAAAATGTCAAGAATTTTCTACTTGGGTAGAAAATGTCGGATTTACCCTGAACCTAAGATGGTTCAGGGTTTATTATTTTACAGCCTCTTCGCCTTTTTAATCTCAATCTTATCTCCAGCTCCCAAGATTACCACATCCCGGCGGCCAACTTCGCCTTGCAAGATTACCTTGGCCAAAGCATTGGATACCCGTTCTTGGATTACGCGGCGCAAGGGACGGGCGCCGAATTGGGGATCAAAACCTGCTTCCGCTAATTCTTTAACTGCGTCTGGAGTTACTTCCAGGCTGATACCTTTTGTTTGCATTTGGACTTGCACCTCGGCTAGCAAAAGACTGGCTATCTGTTCTATTTCTGTTCGGCTTAAAGGTTTAAAAACAATAATATCATCAAAACGATTTAAAAATTCTGGCCTAAAATATGTTTTTAGTTCTTGTTCTAAAAGGCCTCGTTTAATGGTTTCATAGACAGATCCGGCTCTCATTTGATCTTGGATATACTGGGAACCAGCATTGGAAGTGGCGATTAAAATGATATTGGTAAAATCAATAGTCCGGCCAAAAGCATCAGTTAGCCGGCCATCATCCATCACCTGCAAGAAAACATTCAAAATATCCGGATGAGCTTTTTCTATCTCGTCCAAAAGCAACAAAGAAAAGGGGGTTTGCCGCACCGCTTCGGTTAAAAATCCAGGAGTTTTGGTGCCGACATCCCCGATTAAACGCTCAATGCTTGTTTGCTCTTGATATTCAGACATGTCTAAGCGAATCATATTTTTCTCCGAGCCAAAATAAACACTAGCCACAATCTTTGAGAGCTGGGTTTTACCCACACCAGTTGGCCCCAAAAAAAGCAAATTGGCAATAGGACGTTTTATGTCCCTAATCTGGGCCCGAGCTCGGCGCAGGGCCGAGGCCGCCGCTTTAACAGCCGGCTCTTGATCAACCATTCGCTCATGAATTTTTTCTTCCAAATGTAAAAGTTTAACTGATTCCTTTTCTGTAATTTTAGTAACCGGAATATTTGTCCGCTCACTAATAATTTTAGCGATGTCTTCTTTTTGAACAATTCCATCTTTACCCCGATTTTTGCGAACCGCCACTGCCGCTTGTTCCAGAATCGTGATGGCTTTCTCTGGCAAATAGCGATCATGAATGTAGCGATCTGCGAACTTAATGGTTTCTGCAATAGAATCATAAGAAAAAAATATTTGCTGGCGATACTCTATCGAGCCGCTTTTTACTTCTAATATCTGAATGGCTTGATTACCTTTGGGCTCAGAAATTTGCACTTTCTCCAATGCTTCATCCAAGGCTGTGCCCTCAAGATAACGACGATAATCAGCCGGAGTGGTGGTGGCTAAAACAATAACACCTTGGGACTTCAAAATTTGCGCTAATATCTCTGAAATATCCAGCTCTCCCTGGGTAGTCTGGATGCCAATCATATTATGAATATCGCCAATAAAAAGAATAATATTGCCAGAGCGCCTGACTTCACTAATAACTGCGGCTACCCGCTCCTCTACTGAACCGGTCTTGGAAGCGCCAGCAACCAGCGCGCTAAGGCTTAGACTCACCAAACGTTTATCTTCTAAAATCTTTGGCACTTCTTCGGTCACCATCCTTTGAGCAATACCCTCAATAATAGTTGTTCGTCCTGTGCCGGGATTACCGATTAAAAGCACCCCCCCATTTTTTGTTTCTAAAATACTAAAAATGTCTTCAGTCTCCTTGTCCCTGGCGACACATGCGCCTAAATATCCGTTGCGAGCCAATAAGGTTAAATCCTGACCAAGGGTATCAAGCATTGGAGTGGCAATGGCAGTCATTGCTCGATTCATGGCTCCTTTTGGTTTAAGTTGGGCTAAAAAGCTAAACCTTTTTCGTTTCTTTGCTAATTCCTCTTGGGTTTCAATCCAAACCACAACATTACGCAACTTATCTTCGTTAATCTCTAAATCATAGAGAACCTCGTAAGTCGGGGTTTCCAACAAGGCGCAACTAATTAATACATCAAATAAGTTAACTTTCCTGTGTCTCTTTTCTAAAGCAACCACGTAAGATTGAAGCAAAATTTGCTTAAACCTCAAGGAAAGTTCAGGCTCAATTAAAGCGCCTTTGTCAACAAAAAAACTTAAAAAGGCCTGGCTAATTCTATCCTTCAAGGATTGCAAAGGAATGCCCAAACGACCAAAAATCAAAGCTGTTTTACTAAAACCAAGACTGGCACCCAATAAATGCAAAGGTTCAACCTCTCGATGTTTGAGTTTCTCTGCCATTTGCCAAGCTTTTTCAATGGCCTTAAGGGCTTCGGCATTAAAAGAATGCGAAATATCAATTTTTAATTTGTTGCCGAATTGATTGGCGTCCTCCCAAGACAAGGGGGCCGCTGTTTTCTCGGCAATTTGTGCTGTCAAAACATTTCTTTTGCCAGGCTCTTTCTTGCCTGCTAAACGATAATAAATATACAAATCTACCCAAGCTGAAAACCAAAAAACTAAAAGCTCTGGGTGTTTTTCGTGGAACAAGCTATCAAAGATAAACCCATAGTCCCTAACCTTAAGGAAAAATTGAAGCAAGAAAAATAACCCAAGCAATCCAATGAGCAACAAAACTCCGCTAAAAACCTTATTGATAATGTCGGAAATCCGTCTCTGCCAAATATCTCGATTATTTATCTTTTTACCCCAATACAAAAGGCGGCCAGCGGTCCAAGAGTAAACGCCATGACCATTACAGGATAGGCACGGCCCAATACCAAGCTGGCCCTTGCCTTGGCAGGCCGGACAAATGAGGAAGGTGGGTTTTGAGGATGATTGTTCCATTTGTAAATTTTTAAATCTCTAATATTAACTTTTAACAATTAAGCGGGCAATAACCAAGATGCAAGATGCCCTTCGACCCGGCTCGGGGCGGGCAAGTTCCAAGAAAATTTCAAGATACAAATTACAAATGGTTTGAAATTTGGAGCTTGTATCCTTGTATCCTTGTATCTTGCCTAGAAGTCTATTTAAAATTTGAAATAAGTCTTTACCCTTTTTTCTTATGTTCCGTTTTTTCAGCAAGTTGTCTAAATGAATTTTTTCCAAAGGTATTTTTAATCAAATGGGCAATACCTATCATCCTGCCGGTAAATGCAGCTTTTACAAAAAGTCGAAATACATCTTCCGGCGAAGCAAATTGAGTTTTATTTTTTTCGTATATTGCATTTATCAAGGATGAAAGCTCTTTCCGCTCGGGTTGATACTCATACTCTTTTATCGTTGTTTCCCATTCCTCGCTAGATATCTGCACTGTCCTCACAGATCCGATTTCTTCAGTATCATTATCTGGATTTTCTATTTTTACTGCGGCAATATATTCTTCACGTTTTTTAATCGCACGAGACAAGGATGGCATCTTATTAAAATACTTGCGATCAAATCTCTTGGTCAGTTCTTCTGTTATGGCCTCATTGAGATCGTGAAAATATCTCCTGCCGTTTTTATCCAAAATCGTTAGACCAACGCGCCTTAATGTAAGCCTTAATGTAGGATCATTGTCCTTAGCCGTAAATGAAATAAAACTGTTAGCGTGCAAACTTTCATGCGCTACGTCTTCTGCAAACGTTAAATCATTATCGTTATCAAACACAACACTTCCCTGTTCTGGCTCCATATAAAATCCTCCTGCTTTCTCTGGGATACCAAGTGTCTTTTTTTGGTCTGCAGACAAAGAAGCTTCATTTACAACATGAATATGGTTGGGGGTTAAGTTTAAAGATTCTATCTCATATTCACTTAAAAATTCTGGGAGTTTAATAAGTATGTCCTGTATAATTTGCATTTCTCTTTCTGTTTTTTCATGTTCAATAGGCAATTTTTCCTGTTTTTGAAAAATCCCTTTTGCCTCTTCTGATATTCTATTTTCTTCGCTTTCCGAAAGATTGACAATTCTATTAACAGCAGATTCTCTTTCTTTATGATTGTTTTCATTTTCTGAATTAAATCCTTTTTCAAAATTTTTCATGTATTTGCAGTTTAAAAAATTTGCTTGAATAATCTTTCTGCGATAGCGATGGCCGAAAAGAATTTATTTAGTAGTTAATGTACCTGTATGTGAAAAATCCGGCATCGTTTTAAACAATCAGTTCGTTGGGCTTCCAATACAATTAATGTGTCGAGTTAAATGCTATATTAGCAATAGCGAAATTTGAGTAAAAAATTTTTGCTCAGTGTTGAGGTTTAATTATTAGTTATTTTTTGATGTTCGTTTTTAGCTATTGGTGATTATATAATTTGCCTAATAATCATATAAATAACAAATGGCGGCAAGACAAGCCACAAGAGAAACAACGTTAATACCACACAAAGCCAGAGGATCATCAAAATAGTCCTGGCGATTATTTGAAGCAAACGGACAAAAAAACTAATAAGCCGGCCTTCCCAAGAATAATCGCCAAACATCGGCCTGAACAAGTTAGCCAGCCAAACTTTTAACCCAACGGCCCGCAAACCCAGTTTAAGCTGCCGAATAAAAAACTTGCCAGCGCGCTGGACGCCAGCCGTGTACCACCATACAGGAAATTTAACCAAATCAAAAAGAATGTCTAGAGTAACATATTTAATTGTGCCAACAGTGAGGCTTCTAACCATAGTTTAAAGAAACTAAGAAATAGAGAAATAAGAAATAAGGGAAAATATTTTAAATCTGGCGACTCAACCCTTTATTTCTTTATTTCTTGTTTCTCTATTTCTATTATAATTCTATCACATTTTAGCTGAAAAAGAAAAAACGACGGGTCAAAATCTGAACCGTCGTTGGTCTTGGGACATGTAATCGAGTGGGAGATCAGTCCTTCCTTTTTCCAAGCCAAGTTTTCAATTCGTTTGGCAAAAAGTTTGGAGATTATAGTGTCGTCAATCATTAGATAACCGTCTTGCGGTTTTCCAAAGGTTCTCAGGATGAAGTTTTGCAAGAGTATTTGCCAGCAAAAATTTTGTCCATTGAGAACCCTTGTAAGGCTATCATGACTACACTTGGCAATCTTGGACAATGACATACAACTAGCATTTTCAAAAACACACATTAAACCACTAAGGTAATTGATAACATTTTTAGGCAAAGTCATAGTTTTTGTTCTAGTTTTTAGTTTTTTAGGCTTTGCCTTTATTTTACGCTATTTTTTCAAGGTGCGTAATATCTGTAAATAAAAGAAATTTTGATTTTTCGTCTTGACTTCTGGGCAGAGGAGAATTAAAGAGGTGTTGTGTCCGTCTATAGCCTCAGCGAAGGCAGGAATACCTAGAAGTCGAGACACCTTAAATATATGGTTGGTTCTTTCTTTCAAAAACTGAAAAAAACCACAGCATAAATTATAAAGTTAAAAATAAATAACAAAATTCCAATAGTGAGACATCTTTTCTCAACTTTAAAATTTGTAATCGCATTCTCACTGTTGATCTTTTGACGATTCACCATACCTTTCTTTATGGTTTTAATTATATAACTCAATACTGCATAACTAATTAATCCTACAGATAAAATACCTAGGAAACCCAAAATCACATTGACTATTATTAAAATAACATGCCTTAAGTCGTTGCTTTCATATTCGGGTAGAGATATACCAGCTACAACTTCATATTTTTCATTACCTTTCTCAAAAATTATCGTTACTGTTTTATTCTGTGTGTCTATGTATTCATCTTTTAACCTACAAGGAGGCCAGCCGCCTCCGGCATAGTTAATTCTTGCATAATAACTTTTTCCTTTGTAGTCTTTTAAATCCTCATCTATACCAATTGTGAAGTTGCTATAGTATTTCCTTGAAACTGAGATTTTGTCATTCAAAATTTTGAAACCATCACTTTCATAAAATCCCACGTGACCACCATCCCAGCACTCTACATTTGTATAAAACACATCCTCTTCACAAGTATTTTTGAATTCTGGGATACCCCCACAATTTGATTTGGGAATACTTATACAATCCGGAAGATTGCTGGTTATAATATTAGGAGACAGTTCCTCACAGATAACTGCATGGGTTGCTTTGTGAGGTAAAATTAAACCAGAAATAAATAATGATAATAAGATAACTAATTTAATTGTTAACCTCATATAATCTATTAATTAAGAATATTCTTTCTAATTTTCCCCTTTATAAAAATCAGAATTTCCTACCTTTAAAAATCCTTCAATATTATATCAATAAAGAAAAATTTGATAAATAAGATTAAAGAAACTAAGAAATAGACCCGCCTGCCATCGCCACCAATGCTTTACAAGAAAGCATGAGGGGGGGGTTAATATTATTTTTTCTTTGGGCAATGTTAACTGGCAATGGCGGGCAGGGAAATTAAGAAATTAGGGATGGACTATTGGGCATTCTTAATTACTTCCCTTTATTTCTATTATCATTCTATCATATTTTACCAAGAAAAGAAAAAACAACGGGTCAAGATTGAACCGCCGTCTTTTTTCCTCTCTTTATTTCTCGCTCCCCATCACCCCCACTGGTTCTCGTGCCCGGATTGGGATTTTTTCTTTTTTGACTTTTACAGACTCACCCTCCACGCCATCCTCAACTATCATCTTCTCTTGAGTAATCTCAACAACCTGGGCTCTATGTATAATGAGCTGTTTATTATGGATAATGTTCTCTATAATGTTATCACTCCTGACATAATATCTAACAATGCTTTGAGTATCAATGTCAATATTAAAACCAACCACCCTGCCCAGGTGTCTGCCAGATTTAGTGTAGACTGGAAGATTGATTAAGTTTTTGTCTGTGATAAGCATATCTTTTAAATTTCTAATTTCTAATTCACCTAATTTCTAATAAAATTCCTAATCCTAAATATCAAATTCAAAACATCAAATATCAAAAAGTATTTTTGAATTAGGCATTTGGAATTTTATTAGGTGAATTAGGAATTTTAGACGTGGGTACACTCAAAAAAATGTCGCCTACTTGTTTTCCTGATTTGCTTGGACTGGAACAACTTCCCTCCCCCCGTCCTTCTTGAAAAAATATTTCTGCTGGGCAACCATAAGCAGGGTTGTTACCAGCCAATATAGTGCTAGTCCCCCTGGCAGTGTCAGACCAATAATTACGGTTATAACAGGCATCAGATAAAGCATCTGCTTATTCATGGCCGCGGCCATGCCCTCATCTTTAGCGCCCTCTTTATTTTCAACCTGCTTAGGCGGCTGTTTTGTCACCATCATTTTAGCCTGCCAATATTGGGCCGCGCCAGCCAAAATTGCTAAAGCGACTTGGGGTTTTGATAAATCTAAAAATCCGAAAGAAATTGGGTTTAAAGCGCCAGGATTATGAACAAAAGAATAAAGCATGTCCAAACTCCCTTCTCCCAGGCCCGTACGAAAAACTCGGAATACCGCAATCAAAAAAGGAAATTGAATCAAAAGCGGCAAACAAGATGACATGGGATTAATTTTTTCTTTTTTGTACAACTGCATCATTTCCCGGGCCAATACATCTTTTTGGCCTTTAAATTTTTTCTTAAGCTCTTCTATTTTGGGCTGTAAGTCCTTCATGGATTTTTGGGCTTTGATGGACTGCAAAGAAAAAGGATAAAGAATGGCTTTGATTACTATTGTTAATAAAATAATAGCAATGCCAATGTCGTGGCCCGGGATAACATTGTACAGCCAAACCAAGAGATTAAATATTGGCTGATAAAGTACGGTGTTGAATAATTGGATCATGTTGTTATTTACTATTTATTATTCCAGCCAGAGGGTGCCTGCCCGCCTTTGGAGGGGTCAGCCTTTGGCTGATATTATTCACTTTCATTGATTTTTTTAACCCTGTCTCCTAATATTCAAGCTATTGGGGTCTATTGGAGATATTTTGAGTTGAATCAATTTAATCCTCTAAGCTCTTCTTTCCCTAATAGCTATCTTCAATTTAATGGATCATAACCACCCTTGCTAAACGGGTGACAACGGACGATCCGCCTAAGACCCTTAAAGCCGCCTTTTACAACTCCGTATTTTTCAATTGCCTGATACGTGTATTCAGAACAGGTGGGAACAAACTTGCATTGTCCGTGGGGTCGGAATACGCGAACTAAACCATGGTCAAAGGAAACCGTCTTTTGATATAAACGGATGAGATGGAGAGCAGTGAGTTTGGGGATGGAGAGGATTATTTGGAGCATACGTTCGATTGTTCAATTGCTCGATTGTTCGATTGACTATTCGCCTAAAAAAATATTTAACAATTGGACAATGAAATAAAAAGTAACACCCTAATTTAACAACCGAAGCCGCTTCAAACAAGTAATCACCCGTTCCTCAATCTCTTTATACCCTAACTCCCCAATCCCGGTCCGGGCAACTACCACGGTGTCAACACCCTTTTTAATCTTAGGAAAATCCAAACGAATCACTTCTCGCAAGCGGCGCTTTATTTTATTCCGTTCAGTCGCCTTTTTTGATATCTTATTGGAAACAACAAATCCAAATCGGGAATAATCTAAATCGTTGTTTGCATATTTAACTCCCACTTCTTTATTAAAAAAAGAACGGCCATTTTTAAACACTTTATCAAAATCGTTTTGTCGCGTCAGACGATATTTTTTCGCTAACATTTTGTTTGCTTGATAGATTGTTGTATTGTTATATTGTTGACCCTGTAAATTGGTAATAAATAACATAACAATTTAACAATTTAGCAATATAACAATTGGCTTCATCCTTGGATAAGCAGAAAAACGCATTCCAAAAAGAAAGCGCTCTAATCTACACGGCTAGTTTTTTCCGACCCCGGGCTCGCCGGCGCTTTAAAACATTCCGACCTTGTTTAGTCTTCATTCGCTTGCGAAAGCCATGAGCTTTAGCGCGTTTTCTTTTTTTGGGTTGATATGTTCGTTTAGGCATTTTTTGTTATTTGAGCCCGGGGCTCATCAGTCTCTGGCTGATATTATTTATTATTCACCCTAGTGACTCGGGGCTCATTCCTTATTATAAACATAGCAAAAAACAAACAAACCCGCAACTATTGACAAAAAAGTAAAAGCCGCCCAAGGGGGGGGTGGCCTTTATCAAATTTTCTTAAACCCTTTCAAATTCTTTTTTACTAACTCCGGCTTGTTTTAAAATTCTTAATAACAAATCAGGGCCAATGTCTTTACGATGATGCGGACCGGGAACCAGCAAATCCGCTCCTCTTCTTCTCATAAACAAATGCTTGCCGCCCGAATAGGGCCCTTGAAATCCCAACTTTCTCATCTTCTTGATAAATTCATTGTAATTGATAGAGGTGCTCATGCAAAGGCATGGTGTTTATTTGAAGCGCTAAAAGAAACATTTAAATCAATCTTTTTAACAACCGGCAATTTTTCATTGCGTCTGAGTTTAATTAAAAGCCATTCTTCTAAAACTTCACGCAGGGATTGTTGGCATTTTATTAGGGTTTTCTCGTTAGCCCAAACCCCTTGAACCCCAGGAATTTCACCATAATAACTGGCATCATCTTTTAAAATCTCATATTTTGCCTGAGCTATTAAATTGTTGATATAGTGAGTAAGCATACATCTATTATACTTTAATTAAAATCTATATCAAACCACGGTCACGCTCGCCACTTTATCACCCGCCTCTTTAAATCGCATCAGCTTGACTCCTTGAGTGGCTCGACCTAACGAAGGAACGGACTTTAATGGCAAGCGAATCACTTGGCCTTTGTCAGAAATAATAACCATATCGCGCGACCCGTCTTCCTTTAACGTCTTATCGTCAATAATCCAACCGCTAACCAACTTACCGGTCTTGGCGGTTATTTTGGCAGTTTTAATACCGCTGCCGCCCCGGCCTTGCAATTTATAGCCGGCTATTTTGCTCTTTTTGCCGAAACCCTTTTCACTAATTACGAAAATTTGAGCTGTCTTAAGGTCTTCTTTGCCTACTATCTGCATACTAATAATATCATCTTCCGGTTTTAACCTAATGCCCCGGACGCCGGCAGCGCCCCGGCCCATAGCCCGAATCTCGGTCTCTTTGAAATGAATTGATTGGCCATGAGCACTCACTAAAACAATAGTGTCGCCGCCGCGAGAAGCCCTGACCCATTCCAGACGGTCGTCATTTTTAAGTTTTATGGCAATCAAACCACTGCTACGAACTTTTTCAAATGCATTGATATCAACCTTTTTAATAACACCGTTTTTAGTAACCATCAGCAGATATTTATAACCCTCAAGTTCAGCCAAAGCCAAAACTTCTGAAACCCGTTCTTCCGAAGAAATTTGTAAAAAATTCACCAAGGCCTGGCCTTTAGCGGTCCGTGAGGCTGTGGGAACATCATAAGCTTTAAGCTGGAAAACTCGACCCCGAGTAGTGAAGAAAAGAATGTCAGAATGAGTGGTGGTTGTAAAAAATCTCTCCACCGTGTCTTCTTCTTTGGTGGTCAACCCGACTACGCCCTTGCCGCCGCGACCTTGGGTTTTAAATATATCCGGAGACATTCGCTTAATATAACCACCGCGGGTCATCATAATAATGGTTGACTCATTGGGGATTAAATCTTCTTGGGAAAACTTATTTACGGCGCCGGCAACGATCTTAGTGCGACGCTCGTCCGCGTATTTTTCTCTAATTTCTAAGAGTTCTTTTTTAATAACACCTAAAATCCTTTTAGCGCTCTTAAGCAATGCTTCTAGCTCTTTAATTAATTTGTGCTTTTCTTTTAATTCTTGTTCAATGTTTAATCGCTCAAGATTGGCTAATTGGTGCAAACGCATTTCCAAAATCGCGTCTGTTTGTTTCTCGCTAAACTTAAATCGTTTCATTAGATTAACCTTGGCTACTTGCCGATCTCGAGATTTTTTAATAATTTTGATTACTGCATCAATGTTATCAATTGCTTTTTTCAATCCCTGCAAAATATGGGCTCGCTCCCGGGCGCGAGCTAAATCAAACTCAACTCGGCGCTGAACCACTTGCTCGCGATGTTTAATATATTCCTCAAGAATATTCTTTAAAGTTAATACTCGCGGCTGAATCCCGTCAATCAAAGCCAACATGTTAGCATGAAAAGACTCTTGCAATTGTGTTAAAGTGAACAAACGATTAAGAATCTTTTGCGGATAAGTGTCTTTTTTTAATTCAATTACTACGCGCACTCCGTCTTTGTTAGACTCGTCCCGCAGGTCTTTAATGCCGTCAATTTTTTTGTCTTTAACAAGACCGGCAATTTTTTCTAAAACGTTTGCTTTATTCACCTGATAAGGCACTTCGGTCACAATAATATTAAAACTGCCCCCCTTAGCTTCAACAATTTCGGTTTTAGCGCGCATCACAATTGAGCCCTTGCCGGTGGTGTAGGCTTGTTTGATTTCCTTAATATTATAAATGATCCCGCCGGTGGGAAAATCCGGACCCTTAACGGCCTTCATCAACTCATCGATTTCGGCCTTTGGGTTATCAATCAATAAACAAATTCCATCAATGATTTCCCCTAAATTATGCGGCGGGATATTAGTGGCCATGCCAACGGCAATACCCAAAGAGCCGTTTAGCAACAGGTTGGGCAGCTTGGCTGGTAATACAGTTGGTTCTTGATGCGAGCCGTCATAATTAGGCCGAAAATCAACTGTGTTTTTTTCAATGTTATTGAGGAGCTCTTCGGCAGTAGCTTGGAGTTTAGACTCCGTATTATGATTAATAAAACCATTGGCGATAAATGAATGGCAAGGACTGTCTACCCGAATAGAATAGACGTTTTCTCTATTTTTTAATTTGTCAACGTCTTTTATTTTGTTAAAGAAAAATTTATTTTTTAATAACCAATCAACCATCCTTTTATCTTGCGGCCTCAACGTCTTTACCAGTTGTGAATAATTTTTTTCTAAATTATTATATCTATCAAAATTATTCTTCTTTATAAAAGTACTACCATAATTAGACCGGAGATAAGTGTTTATATAAGGAATGTAATCAGTCTTACTCATTCTACTCTGGCTAATTCTTTTGATACCCGCCAATGTCTCCCTTTTTCTCTGAGAAAAAAATCCTATTTCTTTGGCGAATAAAGCAATATTCTTACAACCCGAGATTATCAATTTATAGCAACCATTTCTTTTGTCCTTATGCGGGGAGGTTGTCACTATGCCAAAGTTTAAGAGCACTGTTTTAAGCTGACTGATAAGTTTTTGACTTTGGGAATTATAAGTTAACTCAATTGATTCGCCGCCATGACGTTTATCTTGATGATAAATAACAGAGCCGTCTCCCTCAAATAAACCAATCAAAAAATATTTGAGAGATTCTTTTTTAGAAAGCAACACAGTTTTAGGAATTTCCTTTCTATTGGATCGAGCTCGATTCAAACCAATGTTTTTCAAAAATTCCACAGCTTGCTTGGGGTAGATACTTAACCCATGGCAATCTCCGGCCATCTCTCTCTCATATAATTTAATACCCTTAAACTGAAAAATAGTTATGGCTTTTACTTTATTATAAAAGTCTAAATCTTGATTGTTAAATAATACTTGACCTTGATGGAAACTACCCTCAGAGACTAAGGCGCCAAGAAGAAAGGCTAAATCTTTATTCATTTTCCTGGGCAAACCAATGTTTTTTCGTCTTGGAGTAATTTTTGGCCAATACTCCTTAAGTCCTGGATTGTTTTTACTAAAACAGGGAAAATTTCTGTTTATTAAAATAAAATCTTTTCTAGTGACCTCCTCAAGTAATTTCCATTTTAAATCAGGAAAGCCAAATTCATTAAGGACAAAACATAAAATGGGATGATTATAAGTGCCTTTTAGCTTGTAGCCCTGTTCAGTGGTTATCTCAATAATATTATGTTTGCCAGAATTAAAAAATTTAGAGGCCTTAATTGATTTGCCTTGATAGTTTAGAACTTTAAGATTTATATCGGCTTCTTCTTTGTCTGAAATTTCTCCTACGGGAACAATCCCACTATCTGCTAAAACCAATGCGTCTCCCGTAATACAATATCTCATAGCTGCCGCGCTATCACCATCCATAGAACCAAAATTCCCCTGGCCATTAATCAAAGGATAACGCATGGCAAAATCCTGAGCCATCCGCACCAAAGAATCATAAACCGCGATATCGCCATGAGGGTGATATTTGCCCAAAACCTCACCAACCACAGTGGCGCACTTGCGGAACTTGGCTTTAGGGGTTAAGCCCAAACGCCACATCGCATACAAAATCCGCCGATGGACTGGTTTTAAGCCATCACGAACGTCTGGCAACGCCCTCTGAACAATCACGCTCATGGCATAATCAAGATATGAAGACTGGACTTCATCAACAATAGATACCGGAGTTAGTTTATTGTGGATGTGTTCACTGCTGGCTCGGTTATTATCATTTTGACTCTGCTTTGCCGGCCCGTTCTTTTGCTCTCGTTCTTTTCTTTTTGGTTTTTGAGAAAAACGAGGTTTTTTTTGATTATTGGTTTTCATAAAGTTTAATTATTTTCCATCTCGCCGTCCGGGCTGGAGGTTGCCTCTTCCTGGTGCGCCTCCTCAAACAATCTCTCCTCTAGATCTTTAATTTCCCCCTCGGATAACAGTGGATTAGAATATAGTTTCTGGTCTTTAATTGTGTCCAGCTCATTATTGAATTGCTCAAATGCTTCTGAAAAATCTTCTCGCGTTTTGTCAAAATCTGATGTGGATTTTTTTTGGCTGCTAATAATCGAAAAATTGTACCTCACTATAATAAGCCAGACAACCAAAATAATTAAAATAACCCCAGCAACCAACATCCAAAGGAATTTTTTCTTTTGGAATTCTCTTCCTGCCTCTCTTTCTGGGGTACTTGCTTGGTCTTGGGTATTATTTTGCGCTTGGCCTTTGGGCCTGATTGAATCAAAAGGCATGAAATTAGTCTAAAGTCAAAAATCTAAAGTCAAAAGTCATTTTGGATTTTGGGCTTAATTTTAGACTTTAGACTTTAGACTTTTGACTTCTCTTACGGCTGCATTACAATGTATCGCGTTGCCTCGACTGGTAAATCTTTTTTAGAAAGTTTTAATTTAACCAGCTGCTCTTTTTCGCAGGAACCAATTTCATTACAAAACTTATCTACAGAATCAAGTTTTTCTTTTAGCCCAGCAAGTTTATAATGCATGGGAATAACAACACGCGGCTCAATTTGGCTGATAACTTCGGCTGCTTTTTTAGCGTCAAGAACGCCGTTGCCACCAACGGGAATCATTAAAACATCAACTCCGTTCAGGGCTTCTAACTCATCATCCTCAAGCGCCCTATTGATGCTCCCTAAATGTCCAATTGCCACTTGCTCGCTTTCAATGTGATAAATAAAAGAGGCGGCGCCCGCATTCTTTATATGGATGGCATAAATAAAAATACCCCTTACTTCGTACTCGCCCGGCGAGGAAATCAAAAAAACACCCCGTTCCTCATTGTTAGATTTGATTTCTTTGTAACTGACTTTCGGGTCGGTCACTACTACAATATCTGCTTTGGGAGCGTTTAATTTCAAACCAACTTTTGCTGGATCAAAGGGGTCTATTAATAATATATCTTTGCCCAATTGGAGTTTAAAACAATTTTGTCCGTGCCAGGTTATGTACATAAAAGGGTTATTGGTTAGCTTGGTTATTGGTTAATGGTTACTAAAAGTGCTGGGGATTAGTAAAAATAAAATCCAATTAAAATAAAAAATGAACTTGTTAAAAGCCTGTTCTTGTATCATTAGTATACTATATCAAGTAACATCTGTAAAGTTCTTATTCTTCGTCCTCGTCGGGTGGTCCCCACATAACTATCGGGTCTCCTGGCTCTTTATCCTGCTTTGATTTATTATTATTCTCTTCTTTTTTGGTTGGAGGGGTTTCAATGCCCTTGGAGGTTGAGCCTACTCCTGATAATCCTAGGGTCCATTTCTCTTTCTCTGTTGAACTGGTTTTGGTGGGTGGAGCTTGCAGGTGGGTATCGCTTGATATCTTTTTTGAGTTTGAGTTTTTATTGTCTGCCGTCTTTTGATTTTTAGACAATCCTGACCGGGAAATACCGCCATATGCGTCTTTGCTCTTTGTAAATTTTGCAGTTTGCTCTTTCATCTTCTGCCAGATTGGCACTCGTTTTGTCTTACTAACAACCTTGGTTTTCGGTTGAACCTCTTTCGCTTCTGCTTCTTTGATCTCTTTTATTTTCTGTCTAAAAAATTCTCCTGGTTTCTGTTTCGCGCTGTATGACATATCCTCGGTCATACCTCCGGGCCGAGACTCTTCTTTGGCTGCTTCATGAATTACTGCAACAACTTTGGTCGCTTGCGCGTTGGTTAATTTATAACTATCTTTACCATAGCGCATTTTACTATATTCCGGGCCGAGTTTCTGCTTTAAGTTTTTCTCAATAAAATCTCTTCCAGCTCTGCTGTCCGTCTTTATTTTTGTAATTCCACCGGCTAATTTTCTAACTGCTCCAACGTTAATTTTACCACCGCGGGATAAGGGCGAAAGAATTTTTTGCAATTGAGCTGGATTAATCGCTTTAGGCATATGCATATATTGTTAGCAATTATACTCGCCAATCTTTTTTATTAACTTGCGGCCGGTCAAGCTCTCTGGGAACCAAGGTATCTGTTTCACTCACTGACCCTCCGGTTTCTCTTGTTTCCCTTTTTGGTTCTGTTGACTCTCTGGGTTCGTCTTGTTCTCTAACAAGTTTTAACAGCTCTCTTTTTGCCTCGTTTTCGGTTTTAAAACGCGACTTTAAAAAACCTTCCCGGTGTAGACGTTTAACCACCGTGGCCAGCTCTGTTTCTCTTATTCTGTCTCCAAAATGTCCATAGTATACTAAACCCGCAGTGTCTGAATTCTGCTCAAGGCTGGTAATCACTGCCTTGGCTATCGTAGAGCCAAAAACATACTTGTCCTTGAGTAAGTTTGGGAGCAGCGAATGAATTTCATCCCGTTTAATAAAATGATTATAGCGGGGCTCTAGGGAAGAGCCAAAAATTGAGCCAAAAAAAGACATGGATTTAGTGATTAAGTTTAAGATCGGTCTCGGAATTCTGATTATATTATAGCATATCCATAAAGGCCTTTCAATTAGGGGTTAGGCCGGGAAAAAATCCTTGCAAAAAATAATAGTATATGATAAGCTATGTTTAACTACATAATCGATAACCCCATAAATCGCCTTGGGCAGAGCGGTTTGCGGGTCTAATAATTAATGCCCGATTTTGTTTTTTTATTATGAAAGCCACTACTATCAAAATTAAAGAGCCTTCCAGCAAAATGGAACAATTGTTAACCTCTAAACAGACAAAGACTATTCCCCAATTGGGTGATCTGGTTACTGGCAAAGTAATCAATATCGGGAAAAACGAGGTGCTTTTAGACATTGACGGCCTGACCACTGGGGTGGTTAGGGGCATTGAATTTTATGACGAGTCCGGCGAGTATTCCAATTTAAAAATTGGTGCTGAAGCAACCGCCACGGTTGTTGATTTAGAAAACGAGAAGGGGCAAATCGAGCTTTCTTTTAGGTCGGCCGGTCATCAGAGGGCTTGGGATCGACTAATAAAGCTTATGGATAAGGGCGAAGAGGTTACTGTGGAGGGCGTAGACGCTAACAAGGGGGGGTTAATGATTAAGCTGGGGCAGATATCCGGATTTCTGCCGGTTTCCCAGCTCTCCCCTAAGCATTATCCTCGAGTCGAGGGCGGCAATAAAAATAAAATTTTGGAAAAGCTGCGGCAATTTGTCGGTCAAAAACTAAAGGTTAAAATTATTGCTGTGGAAGAGGCTGAGGAAAAACTTATTGTCTCGGAAAAAGCAACCATCAAGGAGGAGCAGAAACAAATAATTTCGAAATATAAGACGGGTGATGTTGTTGAGGGTAAAATTTCCGGAGTGGTAGACTTTGGCGCTTTTGTAGAATTTGACGATGGCCTTGAGGGGCTGGTTCATATTTCCGAACTGGCCTGGAAACGGATTGATAATCCTCGGGACGTTGTTAAAACCGGCCAACAAATTAAAGCGGAAATTATTGATATTGATGATTCTAAAATTTCTCTTTCTATCAAAAAACTTCTTCTTGACCCCTGGAAAAAGGCCGTGGAAAAATATAAAATTGGTCAAGTTGTGGAAGGCGAGGTGCTTAAAGTAAATCCTTTTGGTTTATTCGTTAAACTTGACGAAGAGATTCACGGCTTGGCTCATGTTTCAGAACTTTCTTCAAAACCAAATCAGCGGCCAGAAGACCTTGCTAAACCGGGCGATAAATTGAAACTTAAAATTGTCTCTATTGAGCCCAATGACCATAGATTGGGGCTAAGTATCAGAGCGTTGGGCCAGAAAGGTCAAGATAAAAAAGAGGCGGGGAAGGAAGATAAAAAAAATGAGCAGAAGAAAGGGGAAGGCAATGATAAGATGGACAAAATTAAAGAATCAAAAAAGAGAACCAAGGAGGAAACTAAGGATATTACAAGTAAAGACAAGGTTGGGGCTAAGAAGGACTCTTCAGGAGAAAACACAAAAAAACGGGCTAGATAATTTAACTAGACGAAAAACCACTCAACTAAACTGCGTGGTTTTTTTGTTTTATGACATCTATCGAGCTATCCACCCGAGAGCCCTTGACAAAACTTCTCAAAATGTGATAAGCTTTTAAATCTATGATTCATACGAGCTCTTTAAGGGGTTTCTTTCCTTTTATCTTAGCCATAATCAGCCAAGTATATAAAAATGAGTAATTATTAAGTTGCAGATTACATTCATTTTGCGGCTAAGGTTAGCCCAAATTATAGATTAATTCTATATAAATTCTAATTTAAGCTAATAAAAATGACTGTTTAATTCTTGTTTTTGGCAATATAACAATTTTTAAGTTATATTACCTAAGGCAAGATGCCCTATAAAAACAGCTCATTACAATTTGGTTTTGGAAAAAAAGACAAACACAAATCAAAGCAAAGAAAGGAGGGAAAAGTACGTTCTATCGGTACAAATTCTATGAGGTGGATTTTGGTTTAAACCTTTTTAACGGGGAGGGAGAACATCATGAATAAGATCCATTTGCTTATCATTGATCCGCAGAATGATTTCTGCGACATTGATGGTGCCACGTTGCCAGTTAGCGGCGCTGACGAAGACATGAAGCGTGTTGCCGCCATAGTTAATCGTATCGGCTCAAAGCTGGAGGATATCCATGTTACCCTGGATAGTCATCGTTTAGTAGATATTGCCCACCCGACTTGGTGGAGGGATCAGAACGGAGAACAACCAACGCCCTATACGATAATCTCGGCTGACGATATTGAAAACGGCATCTGGACGCCCAGAGATCCGGATTCTCGCAAGCGTACTTTAGAATATGCTCGGCAACTGGAAGCAACCGGCAAGTATCAAATTTGTGTTTGGCCACCACACTGCCTTATTGGCACCTGGGGCCACAATGTCCAGTCTGATGTTAATAACGCGCTGCAACGATGGTCTGGTAAAGAGTTTGCTGTGGTTGACTATGTGACCAAGGGATCCAATCCTTGGACAGAGCATTATGGCGCTATGCAAGCAGAAGTGCCTGATCCCACTGATCCAACCACGGCATTGAATACTGACTTTCTCGCCATGTTGTCGGAAGCAGATATAGTAATTGTAGCCGGTGAAGCGTTAAGCCACTGCGTGAAGGAAACTGTTACGCAGATTGCTGATAACATTGGTGATGAGCATGTCAGAAAATTCCATATCCTGACAGATTGCTCCAGCCCGGTTGCGGCAGTTCCTGGTGGTCCAAATTTTCCGATCATTGCCCAGGATTGGCTCAGGGAGATGCAAGGACGCGGAATGTCTTTGACTACTTCTGTTGAATTTTTGACCTGATCATTTCTTGCTCCAAAAACGGTCAAATAACTTGGACTACTAACCTACCTTAAAAGGAGGATGACATGCCACGTCTTATGGCTGGTGATACAATGGAAATTGGCAACATTAGTGGAATGCAGGGATTCAAGTTTTCCGGTGTACGAACCGAGCATCTTGGTGCCACCGAATATACTGTGGTTACTGTTGCGGTTGACGAAACCGGTTCGATTCAGGAATTCCAGAACGACCTGCTTAAATGCTTGATTGCTGCGGTTGAATCCTGCAAAAAGTCACCGCGTTCGGATAACCTCCTGTTGCGCGTTATTAAATTCTCCACCGCCTTTTCTGGCGGCGTGAAAGAATTGCATGGATTCAAACCGCTGGCTGACATCGATCCGCAGAACGACTATGCACAGTTGTGGCCAGGCGGTCAAACCCCGCTTTATGACGCTACCTTTTCTTCGGTTGGAGCAACGATCGCTTATGCTGAAAAACTGATGGCAGATGATTTTCTGGTCAACGGGATCGTTTTCGTGATTACAGATGGATTAGAATACCCGTTGCCGCCCAACAATCCCTCATCAGCTACCCCAGCTATGATTAAGAGAGAGGTTGAAAAAGCTATCGTTGGTGAAAATATCGAATCACTGGTAACTGTGTTGATCGGTATCAATGCTGGCCAATATTTGCAGGAACTCACAACCTTCCAGCAAAACGCCGGCATTGACAAATACATTGATGCGGGCGATGCGACCAAAGGCAAGCTAGCGAAATTGGCTGAATTTGTATCACAGTCGGTATCAAGCCAATCCCAAGCCCTGGGAACCGGAGGTCCGAGCCAGAACATCTCTGCAAAGATATAGTCGAGGCGAAATAGCGTTAATGGGAAGATGATGGACAAATCCGTTGTCTTCCCGTTTTTATTTTGGAGGTGAAAATTATGATTCAACTACATACTGATCATTATTTCCATATCGGAAACAAACATCTGATCACTGGGAAGCCTTGCCAAGATTATGCTATCTCAGATGTACATAATAACGTTGCTTTGGCAGTAGTCTCAGATGGGTGTTCAACTGGTAGACATACAGATGTTGGGTCTAGAATTCTCGCCTTATCTACAGCAACTGCTATCCGCGAACATTGGACTATTAGCTGTGATGCGCTTGGCGAAGCTGTTCCACAAGAAATCAGTTTACGTCAAAGAATAGTGTTGTCTGGAACGCGCCAGGCACTGGGATTACAGCTGGACGATATGCTGGCAACCTGTGTTTATGCCTACGTCTCACCATCAGGTGGCTTCGTTCATGTACAGGGAGATGGTGTTGTCGCTTTTAAATATCGGAGTGGAGGCATTGATATGTTCCGATTGGAGTGGGAAGACAATATCCCCTATTATCCAGCATACTATGAAGGGCGACTACCCAAATTTATTGAAAATCATGGCGGTGATTTGAATGCTTTACGATTAAGCCGAGAGAACTGTGCGTGGACACCTAATGAGGGATTCACGACATCCGACACAGATAGTTACACTCTTAGTGGAGGAATTCGGGGCATTACGATTGACTTGCCCGCGGAACTCTTGTCTCAAGACCTTGAATTCATAGCTGTCTTTTCTGATGGCGTAGCGCAGATTGAAAAACTTGACTGGAAAAAAGCTGTTGTGATATTTATGGCGTTCAAAAACAAGATTGGCGAATTTGCAAAACGCCGAATGATCCGCGGGATTAAAGATGCGCAAAAAGACGGCAAAGGCCTTCTCGATGATATTGCATATGCGGTTATTCGGGTAGAGCAATCCGAAACCGAAGGGGCCCAAAATGCAAAAGACTAAAGGCAATCTTAGTGTTGTCCTAGATGGACGTGGGCCATTAACACTTCGGCCCAATGACTATCAAGCAACTGGGGGAGAAGGTTCAGTCTATAAAGCCTCTGGGACAGCGATAAAAATTTTCCACGAACAAAAAAGGGTTCTGTGGAATAATGTCGATGGAAAAGTAGCTTTCTTCCGAGCGAATCCTCATCCTTATGTTGTTTTTCCCTTGGGACGGGTTATGACATCTTCGGGAGAAACGATTGGCTACTACATGAAGTTCGTAAATGGAGAACCGATTGCGAGGGTTTTTACTAATGACTTTCGCAAAAGAACAGGATTTAGTAATGATAAGGCTTCGCTGTTGATAGATCGGATGCGCGACATAGTAATGTATGCGCACGAGAGAGACGCCTTACTTATTGACGCAAATGAGCTTGGTTATTTTGTGGTTAACAACAATTCTCAAGAGCCTGAGCCCAGAATTATAGATGTTGACTGTTGGGTTATTGACGACAAATGGCCTCCTAGTTGTCCTATAATGCCTTCTATACGAGATTGGCATGTAAGACAAGGTAAACAGTGGAACGAAGGAACGGACTGGTTTGCTTGGGGGGTGGTAACTTTCCAAGTATATACTGGTATTCATCCATACAAAGGAACCCTAATTGGCTATAAACGGAATGAATTAGAAAGAAGGATGCGAGATAACGCATCAGTATTCACAAATAATGTTCGGCTCAACAAAGCTGTTCGGGACTTCTCGTGCATCCCTGGTCATTTGCTTGACTGGTACGTAGCGACCTTTCAAAGCGGAGAACGGACAATCCCGCCTTCACCCTTTGAGACCGGCGTTGCTACAACTCAAGTTGCTCGAGTACTACACGCTATTACAACCGCGACTGGAATACTAGTTTTCGACAAACTGCTTGGCAAAATAGGGGTTCAGGTTATTCGATTTTTCCCTTGTGGTGTCGCTTTGTTAGAATCTGGTAAGCTCATAGACGTTTCTAAGAGTCGGCAAATCGGCATAGCCCAATCTCGCGATTGTGAGATAGTGAAAGTACAAAATGGCTGGCTAAAGACGGATCTTGAGGATGGGAATATTAGATTCTTCCATATCAATGAGGTAAGCCTGGATGAAAAGGAAATGACGTTGAATCTCAATGGTCATCAATTGCTTCGTTATGGAAACCGTTTGTTTGTAGTGACGGACAGGGGATTAACAGAGATGACCCTGAAAGTTTTAGGTAAGCCGATCCTGTCTGTTGGCCAAACGTGGGGGGTGATGATAAACTCTACTCGCTGGTTTGATGGAGTTGGTATTCAGGATACTATGGGAGCAACGTATGTTATTGCACCCTTTAGTGACAATTCTTGCGCTCAAATTCGTGTCCGAGAACTCGATGGGTTGAAGCCAATCATGGCCAAAGCCGGCAATAGATTTATTACAGTGATTGCCTTGGATGGTAATGGCGTTTATCAAAAAATTGAATTGACAATGGATCGAGGATACAGTAGCTATAAGGTGTGGCAAGAAGCTACTGATAGCCCGGATTTGAATATCGCCATTTTACCTAAGGGCGTATGCGCCACGATCGTCAATGATGGAGAGCTGGATATTTTTGTGCCAACGTCTGGTACGTTCAACAAGATTCAAGATAAGTATGTTTTAACAGATATGGCTCTTGCTAACTGGGAAAACAAAGTTGTGTATATTCAAAATGGCGAGCTATGGAGTGTAAGGATGTCTGGCAAATAATTGATCTTTCGTCTTGGAAACCGGAGGGAAATCGCCAGGTGGTGATTTCCCTCCGCATCTTTTTCGAAGCCCCAGAAAATTGTAACTAAAAATAATTTAGTTACAGATTTCTTGCCTTAATTTAGATTAAGGTAGGCGCACATTCAAATAATATATCATCTATCATCTTGAACAAAGGAGGCAGAGATGCCGATTATCCAATCGTTGCTTGATTTAGACCAGTATAAATTAACAATGGGTGGATTTGTTCGGAAGCGCTACCCCGACGTGCCAGTAAAGTATGGTTTCACTAATAGGACAACTAGTATTTTTCTGTCACAACATATTGATGAAGGTAGGCTACGGGAAGAGTTTGACCATGCCCGAACCCTATCCTTCATGGATGATGAACTTGACTATGTAGGGAATATGACCGTCAACAATAAGTCAATGTTCTCGTCTGCATTTATTGAATTCTTAAGGAACTACTATTTGCCAGAGTACGACATAGAGAAGGTCGACGATACTTATAGGATTGAGTTTACCGGTCCATGGAAAGAAACTATTTACTGGGAAACAATCGCCCTTTCAATCATTAACGAGCTTTTCGGTGAAGCTTGGATTAAAGATCAAGGGCTATCGCTGGATCGGGTAGTTGGGAGGGGTTGCCGTCGACTTAGAGAAAAAATCGCAATCCTCAAGAAATATCCTGGTATTAAGTTTATAGAGTTTGGCACTCGCCGGCGCTTTACTGGCTGGTGGCAAGGTTATGTCTTAAGAGTCTTGCTTGAGGAAATTCCAAACCAAGTATTGGGGACATCCAATGTGCTGCTTGCTAAAAAATTGGGGATCCCCGCAATGGGCACCCAGGCCCATGAGCTCTTTATGATTATGTCTGGCGTTATGCGTGGGGGTGATGAAAAAATACGCGCCTCCCAAAATAGGGTTTTGGAAGAATGGTGGGATGAATATGGGTATGACTTGTCAATTGCTCTTCCTGATACCTTTGGCTCAGATTTCTTTCTCCAAACCACGCCAGAGCAAATAGCCCAAGAATGGAAGGGGTTTCGGCAGGACTCTGGAGACCCAAAGGAGTTTGGTGAAAAAGCAATCAAGTTCTACGAATCATATGGGGTGAATCCTAAAACCAAGTTGGTTGTCTTCAGCGACGGTCTGGATATATATAAAATCGTGGAGCTCTATAATCACTTCCAGGGAAGGGTTATTCCATCGTTTGGTTGGGGAACCAATCTTACTAACGACCTCGGGCTACCGACCTTATCACTTGTTGTTAAAGCGATTGGAGCTTGTGGTTGTGGTCTGGTTAAGCTCTCTGATAACTTGGCTAAGGCCATCGGTAAACCAGAAGATATTGAGCTTTACAAGCGGATCTTCGGTTATACAGGGACAATGTACGAAAAGGTAAGTTATTAGTTTTTGCTGGTGGAGGGAAGCGCTCTTTCTCTCCACCATTCTTTTCTCAAATCATTCAATACTATAATATATTACATAATGTATTACGTAATAAACGTAAATGATTTAAACAAGGAGAAAATTCGTTGACAATTCAATAACACCAGCCACAAAGGAGGAGCCTCGTGGAACAATGGAAGCCAGAAACATGGAAAAGCTCCTACATAGAGCAATTCCAGAAACTGCGATGTTTTGAGGATGTTTGGAATATAGTATCACCAATAAAAAAAGATTCCAAAGAAATTTCCGAGTCCATGAGCGTTGTCGTGCGAGTGCGAAATCTGGTCCTGCCTGAACCTGGGCGGTATACAGTGTATGACATCTGCGCTGGAAATGGTTTAACCGGGATTATTATCGCTTTTTTACTGCCGGTAAAATCAGTGATTGCTGTGGATATTAGGCGCCGCGACAGGCCCTGGGAATTGGCGCGAGGATTCTCCTATCAAGAGCGCGACCTCCGCGAGCTTACACCGGCTTTTTTTGAAAAGGATTCGATTATAGTGGGTGTCCACGCCTGTGGGATTCTGTCGCAAAAAATCATTGAACTCTACAACACAAGCAGGGCCAAGCATCTTATTCTGATGCCTTGTTGTAACGGCAAAATAGATGGGATGCTGCAGTTTATGGGAGATACGTGCGGCAATTATGCGGCTTGGTCCCTGCAATTGGGGCTGTTGTGTAAAGGCAAGGTGCGAATAAAACAAGATAAAAAAATTATATCACCCAAAAATCTCGTAATCACCGCTCATAAGGAAAGATAAAATTATGTTTCTTAAGCCGCCAAGCGAAATAGTTAAACGATTAGCAGAACCCGCCACAAAGTAGAGCCGCTCCATGGCATGGATTGCGAGACTCTAAGGGGGGGCTTATTGGAATGATGCCTTGACCCCACCCAACATCTACTAAATAATAGTAGTAAGGGCGGGGTCTTTTTTTTAGCTCAAGGTTGCCAAAAGGCCTATTTTTTGCTATGATCAAAACAATTATAATTAATTTTATACGAATGGATGCGAATTTGTAGATTCGGATTCACCCCGTGAAATATTGCTTTTAGCAATTTCATTGGGTACATTCGTAGATTTGGATTGTATCTTTATGAAAAATCTATTCAAAAACTTCATCATCCTCTTTATCATCTTCATTGTGATTGCGGGAATTTTCAGTATGTACAATAATCCCACTAAAGACGCAACCGAAGTTACGATTGATACTATTCTTAAAAAAATTGAGGCCGAAGAAATAGACCGAGTTGAGGTGGAGGGAGAAAAAGTCAAAGCCTTTGCTAATGATGGTGTTGTTTTGGTCTCCTATAAGGAGCCGATGCAATCTTTGACAGAACTTTTTGATAACTACAACCTAACGCCAGAGAAAATCCAAAAACTCAAAATTAGCATTAAAACCTCAACTGGCTTATCCTTTTGGGTTTCAAGCGTCTTGCCGTTTTTACTCCCCCTGCTTATTATCGGCCTTTTTATATTTTTGATGGCCCGGCAAATCCAAGGCGCTAATAACCGCGCTATGATGTTTGGCCAGGCTAATTCTAAAGAAATTAACCCCAAGGACAAAAAGAAAAAAACCACGTTTTTAGATGTGGCTGGGGCTCGCGAAGCTAAAGAAGAACTTTTGGAAGTAGTGGAATTCTTGCGCAACCCCAAGAAGTTCACTGTCTTGGGCGCCAAGGTTCCTAAGGGGGTTTTGTTAATCGGGCCAACCGGAACCGGTAAAACCCTTTTAGCCCGAGCCATTGCCGGCGAAGCCAATGCGCCTTTTTATCATATTTCCGGCTCGGAGTTCGTAGAGATGTTTGTGGGCGTGGGGGCTAGCCGTGTCCGTTCGCTTTTTCAAAAAGCCAAAAAAGCCGCGCCAGCAATTTTATTTATTGATGAAATTGACGCTGTGGGCCGGCAACGAGGCACAGGCTTGGGCGGCTCCCATGATGAACGAGAACAAACTTTAAACCAAATTTTAGTAGAAATGGATGGTTTTGAGCCTCACGCTAATGTCATTGTTATCGCGGCTACTAATCGGCCAGACGTGCTGGACCCGGCCCTGCTCCGGCCCGGCCGTTTTGACCGCCGGATTATTGTTGACTTGCCAGACATTAATGACCGGGAGGCAATTCTTAAAGTCCATGCGAAAAACAAACCTTTGGCTAAAAACGTTGCTTTAAGAGTCATTGCCGAACATACCCCGGGTTTCTCCGGCGCAGATTTGGAAAACCTTTTAAACGAAGCGGCGATTCTCGCGGCCAGGCAAAATAAAAAGCAAGTTGAGATGCAGGAAATTTTAGAAAGTATTGAAAAAGTGCTGCTCGGACCCGAGCGCAAAAGCTATGTTTTAAACAAAAAAGAAAAAGAAATTACTGCTTACCACGAAGCTGGCCATGCTTTGGTAGCCCATATGCTGCCGCATACTGATCCAGTCCGCAAAATTTCTATTATCTCTCGGGGCCAGGCGGCTGGTTATACTTTAAAACTTCCGGAAGAAGAGAAAAGACTCCACAACAAATCAGAGTTTACCGAAGAGCTGGCGACTCTTTTGGGCGGCTGGGTTACAGAAAAAGAGGTCTTTGGCGAAGTGACTACCGGCGCCCGGTCTGATCTTAAGCAGGCTACTAAATTGGCTCGGAAATTAGTAATGGAATACGGGATGAGCGATGAGCTCGGGCCCCAGACTTTTGGAGAAAAAGAAGAGTTAATATTTTTAGGCCGGGAAATTTCCGAGCAACGGAATTATAGCGAAAAAGTGGCAGAACAGATTGATAAAGAGGTGGCCAAGTTTATTGGCCAAGCCCAAAAGCAGGCCCAGGAAACCATTACTCAAAATAAAGAAAAGTTAGAAAAAATTGTTAAGGCTTTGCTTAAAAAGGAGACGATTGATAGGAAAGAGTTTGAGAAATTGATGGAGTGAGGTGGTAAATGTGTAATCATAAAACTTTGTGATTACACATTTATAGTTGACAATTTACTAATCTTAGATAAAAAATCAACAAGTTTATATAAAACTTGTTAGGCGACATTTTCTTTCAAATTATTTTTTGCTCATAAGAAAAAAGGCGTCAGCCGTCAGCTGTGTAGCCAACGCCTTGTGTTTGAACCGGATCTGCTCTTTGCTGTTTACAGAAAGTA